>DATCKI010000127.1:0-1856 GCA_036562365.1 Bacteroidia bacterium
CAATAGCCAGATATTTAAACATATTAAAGATAAAGCTACTAAAGCTTCTCAAGATATGGCCAAAGAATTAGGTGAACCAGAGTGGTGTAAAGGTACTGGTATGAGAAATACTCATTTACTAGCTATTGCTCCTACTGTATCCAATTCTATTATTAGTGGCGGTATCTCTCCAGGCATTGAACCTATTACAGCTAATGCTTATGCAGATAAAACTGCTAAAGGCGTATACACCTATCAAAATCCACACTTATTACAACTACTTGAAAGTAAGGGTAAAAATACTATAGAAGTATGGAAATCTATTGTAATTAATGAAGGTTCTGTACAGCATTTAGATTTTTTAACTGACCGAGAGAAAGAAATTTACTTGACAGCTAGGGAGATAAGCCAGTATAGTCTTATTAAACAAGCTGCTCAAAGGCAAACTTTTATTGACCAAGGGCAGTCTTTAAACCTATTCTTCCCTGTGAACGTAGATGGAAAGTATCTTCATAAGATTCATTGGGAAGCTTGGGAAAGTGGAATTAAAACTTTATATTATTGTAGATCATCTAGTATTTTAAAAGGTGACGTAGCGAGTAGGTATTATAGTGAAGAATGTACCTCCTGCCACTCTTAAATGTACTAAATGTAAAATTACTAAAGAACTTACAACTAATTTTAAACGTGGAAAGACGTATAGAATTGGATACCGAGATTATATTAAACCTTTAATTAGTTTCAATTTATCTAATAGAGCAGAATTTCTAGAAGCTTGTAATTATTTAAATTATCAACCTTTATGGGCAATTGATAATTTGCGGAAAGGAAGTAAATATTAAAACATTTTTATTACTGACACTTAAGCGTAGTTTTTGGATATTACTTGCTCTAGAAGTAACGTTCATTATAATTTTGACTCTTTTTGGTTTGACATTTAAACAGATCATTGGTATGGTTGTTATCAACATGTTAATGAAAATGGTTGCTACCCTAAGAGGTATTGGCTTAGGCAATCCTAAATTATTTGAAGAAGCAGAAAAGGATGACGTACTGTGAAGAAATTTATTTTATTGGGATTTATCTTAATCGGATGTTGTTCTGAATCTCCAGAACAAATCCAGGCTCGAATAAATAAATTGGCGGAAGAGACTTGTTCTTGTCACGGTGGAATATACGCTTTTGTGTATGATGCTTATTTATACACTCTTAGGTGTAAAGATGGACTACAGTTGAGTGGTAAAGGGCCTATTGAAAAACAAGGCTTTAGTGGGGGATGCAAGTGAAAACTATTGAAATCGAAGGACTTGACGGTTCGGGTAAAACTACCTCATCGACCTACGTTAAAGATAAGCTGGAACAATACGGATACAAAGTACTACTTACTCGTGAAGTAGGTAGTGACCATATTCCTGTTTGTTTACAATTAAGAGAATTAGTTCTTAATCCAAATATTACTATGGACGGCAAAGCAATGGAATTTATCTTTGCTGCTATGCGTATTGAGAATCAAAGATTCTATGAGTCAGTAAAAGATCAATACGATTTTGTACTTAGTGACCGTGGATGGTTAAGTCATCTAGCTTATACAGATCATAATGTATCTAAAGAATTTACAAAAGAATTTTATAAGAATGTTGTAGCAAAATATACCAAGGCCCCAGACTTTGTAATATATTTAGAAATTGACCCTATGGTAGCAGCAAAGCGCCGCAACGTTCGAGGCGAAGTAGAGGATGCCATAGAAAATAAAGGCGTTCAGTTTCAGGAAAAGGTCGGAGATAGTTTCAGAACCTATTTGATTGAAGGTTCAGCTAAAGATGAATTCGATTTCTATAAGATTGACGCTGAAAAAGACGTACCAGGAGTACGAGAAC
>DATCKI010000130.1:0-1932 GCA_036562365.1 Bacteroidia bacterium
TCAACAGCTAGCATAGAATACATACACCCAAATTTCACGACTATTCTAGGGCATGATCATACCAAAATTGATTTCCGTACAATTATAGAGCATTTACATCCATCAGATTTACCGTATTTCTATCATTTTGAAGAAAGTGCAGTTCGCTTCTTCTCAAATTTGCCTCCAGATTTATTTTTTAAATATAAGTTCTCTTTCGATTATAGAATACGAACGGCTAATGGAGATTACAAACGCTTTTTAATTCAGGTAATCCCCATTAATTATTTCCCACAAGGAGGTGCAAGAACTCTATCTAAATATACAGATATCACGCATTTAAATGTACAAGGAACGCCTAAATTATCATTCATTGGAATGAAAGGAGCACCAACATACCATAATGTACATTTGAAAGAAGGATTCGAAATACATATTCATCCATTCACAGCGAAGGAGCACGAAATATTACAATTAATAGTACAGGGATTGCGAACCGAAGACATAGCAAATAAGCTTCATAGAAGTGTATTTACCATTCGCAATCACAGAAAAAACATCTTAAGAAAATCTGAATGTTCATCTGTATCAGAACTTATAGCTAAAGCTATAAGAGAAGGCTGGGTTTAAATTAAGGCTTGAGTATTTCAAAGTATTTATTTTCAATAAACTATATTTTATAGAGTTTTACTACTAGATTATCAGGGGCTGCGTATAAAACAAATTCACCATACGTTTTAGAAACCATTTCGCTATCAATAACTTACTTAGAGTTATACCTTTAGCCTAATCTAGGTTAGAAATATATGCTAAAATAAAGGCAGGAATATATTTAATGTACAAATTTAAAGTCATTATTCCCCTCCTATCATTTTCGATACTACACCTTTTTCTTTTCCATTCGAATTTTCAGCAATAAGAATTCCTATAAAATGCACACCAATAAATATAGGAGTCCAATATACGGCCCACTTGTGTATAGTTTCTAAAGGCTTTTTAAATTCAGTTCCACCCCATTCCATATAGAAGCCTGTGAAAATTTGAACAAAAAGAAGAATATAAAATACAATATACATAGAACCTTGAAAGCGTTCTTTAGCAGAAAAGTTTGAGGAAAATGGATTAGGAAAAACGATGCCACGTTTAAAAGTATAAAGCATTCTAATAATGTATAAAACTAAGACTAAATAAGCAGCATAAGTATGCCATTGGAACCAAGGATTTATCAATTCCGAAGTAATATTTCTCAAATCACTTCTTTCCACCGAAACGCCATTATTAGCCAATCCAACTTGAATAATTTCACTAATAGTTTTACGTCCTAACCAAACCACTCTATAAAAACCAGTTACAAGCAAAACTCCCATACCAAGGGCGATTCCCCAATGTAAAATTCTATGAATTGCAGTAAATTTTTTCATTTGAACAAAAATTAGATTCAATATTAAGAAGTATAAATAGGCTTAAAACGGTATTAACATTTGTTAACAAGGTGGATAATTTATACATTTGAATACTCAATTAAAAAAGATGCAGAATGAAAAAAATTAGACACTTAGGGCTAATTGGCATGTTAATTATTGCCCAATCCTTAGCCTATTCCCAAGCAAACTCAGTAGAGTTAAAAGATGGAACCGGAACGGTTATCAGTACGTACAGTAGTGTTAATGCGGCAGTTTCAGCCATTCCTATCAATCTTACACAATCTTAGTAACAGTAATAGTAAGTGGCCCGTGTGGAAACGATACTTTAGAAATTACTATTACCCCTGCTGTATCTTTAGAAAATCACAATATTGATTTAGGGTTAAGCATATATCCAAATCCAACGAACGATGTATTTGTAATTGAAAGTAATACTACCCAGATAATAAGCCAAATAAAAATCATTGATATATTAGGTAAAACTGTTTATATTGATGGAAAAGCTAGTAGTTTACCTTTAAGTATTTCT
>DATCKI010000135.1:0-2593 GCA_036562365.1 Bacteroidia bacterium
GACTAAAGGGGGCGTTATCGTATGATTGTGAATAAAGGCAGGTATTACTAAATAGTAATAGTAAGAATAGATATCTTTTCATGTGCTAATTAGTTACTTCAAATATAGCCAATTACAAAAAATATCCAAAAACTAAAAATACTTTATTTTATTAGAATTTTTATTTACGAACTCGTAACTTTAACAAAGTTTGAAACTTTGTTAAAGTTTAGCGGGCAAACGATTAAACCCAATTTTTTAGCCATATCTAAAAATAAAAAAAGCGAACCTTTTGATTCGCTTTTCTATATGTTGTATCTTTTAAGATTAGTCTTCTTTCAACGTTAGAGCAATATTCAATTCATTTAATTGCTCATCGTGAATCATAGATGGTGCGTCAATCATAACGTCGCGGCCAGAGTTGTTTTTAGGGAATGCGATAAAGTCGCGAATTACCTCTGCCCCACCAAATAACGAACATAAACGGTCAAAGCCGAACGCTAAACCTCCATGTGGCGGCGCACCATATTCAAAGGCATTCATTAAGAAACCAAACTGACGTTGAGCTTCTTCTGGTGTAAAGCCTAATAAAGCAAACATTTTAGCTTGAAGTTCTTTGTTGAATATACGAATACTTCCTCCGCCTACTTCAACACCATTAATAACCATATCGTATGCATTTGCACGCACAGCACCTGGGTCTGAATCTAACAAATGAATATCTTCTGGTTTAGGCGATGTAAATGGATGGTGCATAGCATGATAACGTCCACTTTCCTCATCAAATTCTAATAGAGGGAAGTCGATTACCCAATGACAAGCATAATTATCTTTATCACGTAAACCAAGACGGTTACCCATCTCTAAACGCAACTCGTTCAATTGTTTACGTACTTTGTTTTTAGAGCCAGCTAAAATTAAGATTAAGTCGCCCTCTTTTGCATTAAAAGCTTGTTTCCAAAGCTTTAATTCATCTTCGTTAAAGAATTTATCTACAGAAGATTTAAGAGTTCCATCTTCGTTCACACGACAATAGATTAAACCCGTTGCACCAATTTGAGGTTTCTTTACAAACTCGGTTAATTCATCTAATTGTTTACGTGTAAAGTTATTAGCACCTTCAGCATTAATACCCACAACTAATTCCGCATGATCGAATACCTTAAATCCTTTGTTTTTCACAATATCATTAAGTTCAACGAACTTCATATCAAAACGAATATCCGGTTTATCGCTTCCGTAGTACTTCATTGCATCCGCGTATGTCATACGTGTAAGCTCAGGAATATTAACACCTTTAACCTTTTTGAATAAATGACGGATTAAACCTTCAAACGTATTTAAAACGTCTTCTTGCTCTACAAACGACATTTCACAGTCTATTTGTGTAAACTCAGGCTGACGATCAGCACGAAGGTCTTCGTCGCGGAAACATTTTACGATTTGATAGTATTTATCGAAACCACTTACCATAAGCAATTGCTTAAAGGTTTGTGGCGATTGAGGTAAAGCGTAGAATTGACCTGGATTCATACGAGAAGGCACCACGAAATCGCGTGCTCCTTCTGGTGTTGATTTAATAAGAACTGGCGTTTCAACCTCTAAGAAATCAAGACCATCCAAGTAGCTACGAACTTCCATCGACATACGGTGACGTAATTCTAAATTCTTACGAACCACATTACGACGAAGGTCTAAATAGCGGTATTTCATACGAAGATCATCACCACCATCAGTCTCATCTTCAATAGTAAATGGAGGCAATTTTGCTTCATTAAGTATTTCGAAAGATTCAACGGTAATTTCGATTTCACCCGTTGGGATTTGGTTATTTTTACTAGAACGTTCGGTAACAGTTCCGGTAGCTTGAACCACGAATTCACGACCTAATTTACGTGCGGCAAGACATAAATCGGCGTTTACATCCATATTAAATGCAAGCTGCGTGATTCCATAACGATCACGAAGATCTACGAAAGTCAAACCTCCTAATTCACGACTACGTTGAACCCATCCTGCCAGGGTTACTTTTTTACCTGCGTCACTTAAGCGCAATTCTCCACAAGTGTGCGTACGAAACATGCTACATTGAAATTATGCTGCGAATATCGTAAAAAACCCTTGAACTTGTTAATAATTTGTTTTGTTTAATAAACTACTTGGCTCGCCTTATGTATTGATTACATTTGTAAAAATACTAATTATGAAAAATCTATTAACCTTATCATTATTAATCATTTCAACAATTGGAATGACATTTTCTCAAAAAGTAGATCTTAAAAAAGGAATCGTTTATTTTGATAAACAACCTGTATACTCATACGATAGAGAAATGATGGGAAATATCACTAATCTATATCGATTAAATACATCTGATATGATTATGACTATTTCATTCGAAAATAATGGAACCATTAACTACACAAACGACGATTATATCCGTATTTTCTTTTACGAATTTAATGTGCTAATTGAAACGGGAAAACTACGTGGAATGTGGCCTAAACAAATATTAGAAAGAATGCGTAAAATGGGAGTTATAGAAAACAACGGAGTGTTTAATCCAATGAAAGTTGAAAACTTTAGAATGCAATACCACGAAGAATATATTCGT
>DATCKI010000136.1:0-1916 GCA_036562365.1 Bacteroidia bacterium
ATCGGGGTTGTGAATACTAACTTTAGGCGTTTTCTCAAAATCTTCTTTAAAAATTATTTGTTCGTTAGGTACACCAACATTTACAAAATTCTGAAGTAGTATAGTATCTGCACCAAAATTATTTGAGGCTATTAATTGCACATCGTAGGTACCTGGAGAATTATACGCCACAATTGGATTTTTAAGATTACTTGAAGAGGGTGTTCCACCTGGGAAAGACCAGGTTCTATTTACTTCAGGACCTGCATTACTCCAAGAATGGAATTTAATTAAATTCATATTACAGATTTGAGAGTCGCTAGCCGTTACGACAATATCAGGAGGTAAATTCAAGAAACTCTTAGCGCATAAAACAGCATCCAATGCATTAACCCTTCCGTGTCCCATTAAACCATTATAAACATCATTTACAGGAATAGCAGTAGAGTATAAACAATGTTCAACATTGGCTTTACTTAAATATGGATTTGCCGATAACATGAGTCCAACCACCCCAGAAACCAAAGCCGAAGAACAAGAAGTTCCACTTTCTAGTCTATAAATAGAAGAAGAATCAGAACCAATACTTGTGCTTAAAATATTTACACCTGGAGCGGATAGGTTTACCCAAGTTCCGTGCGAAGCAAAATCTGCTCTTTCATTATTAATATCGCGAGCGGTTACCGTAATTACTTCATCAAAAGCGGCAGGATAAGATACGGTAAGTCCATAAAAATTACCAGCACCGCAAACCATAATCACATCTCTATCGTGTGCATATTTTATAACAGAATAAACACTGGTACTTGCATAAGGAGAAACTACCCCCCAACTCATATTAATTACTCTTGCCCCAGCATCAACCGCATATACTACACCCAATAAGCGCTCCAACGAACCATTACCAGTTACCGGCATTATCTTAACACCACCAGCAATAGAAGCAATTCCTATTCCATTATTATTCGTTGCACCAACTAATCCAGACATATGCGTACCATGATTATTATCAAGAGAATTAGGAAGAACATTACTAGAATTTAAATGCGGATGAAATCCATTAATATCATCTACATAGCCATTATTATCATCGTCGATACCATTGTTGGGAATTTCGGCATGATTTTTCCAGATTCCATCTTTCAGGTCATCATGAATAATATAAGTTCCTGCATCCACTACAGCAACCACTATATTTGAATCGCCCTGCGCATGATCCCAAGCATTAATAGCATTAATATTGTATAAATACCATTGTCCGTCAGTAGTATCATTATTGGGTCCTAGGTCATTTGGAATGAAAAAATCGTGCAAAACCGGAACATGTTCTGCGTATTCTAAAAGTGGATTACGATTTAATTTTGAGATAAGTTCATCTATCCTATTTACTTCAGAAAATTCAATTAAATAAATAGTGCGAAGTGATTTATCTTTTGTACGATAAAACGGTTTAGAGATGGCGAAAATTCCAAATTGCGAAATTGTATTTTCATCTAAAAAATAAACTTCATTCAAATTTACTTTGGCATCTACACTTGGAATTTCATCTTGAAGAATCTCAGTACGCACAAAAATTTTCCCGTCTTCAAATTCTTTAATTTGAGTTTGGGAAAATAATGGCAAGTAATTGTATACATAAATTAAGCATACAAACAAAAGGGAAAATCTTACTTCTTTCATTGGTTAGTCTTTTAGTAAGAAGCAAGTTAAAACTAGAATCTCGAAAAAAAAATGACAAATTTTGGCACTCCTCGAAACTCATAGCTTATAAAAACAAAAAAGCCTTTCGGATGAGAGAAAGGCTTTTTTATCGAATATGTAAAAAGATTATTTCTTTTTAGCAGCAGCTTTCTTAGCAGCTGGTTTTGCAGCGGCTTTCTTAGCAGCTGGTTTTGCAGCAGCTTTCTTAGCAGCTGGTTTTGCAGCAGCTTTTTTAG
>DATCKI010000146.1:0-16214 GCA_036562365.1 Bacteroidia bacterium
AGTTTTTATTGGGATTACGACCAACATTACGTAAGTAATCCTAAACATGAAGCTGGACTTTTTGCACGAAGAAATAAGAAATACCACAGTGTAGATAATCTTCAAAATGCTCTTAATGAAAGTAAAGCTAATATTCATTTCCTTGCCACTTCCACCGATTCTGGTCAGGCTCAATGGATAGGTAAAATCATGCAAGAAAATCATTTAAATCCTGGAAATACTGGCATCATTTTACCTAAAGAAGAAATACTTCCTTCCCTACTTACTGCTTTACCAGCACATTATCCTAAAGTGAATATTACGATGGGGTATCCCATTTATTATTCAAGTATTTATCCTTTAGCAGAAGCCGTTTTCAACCTAAAAAAACGCACCAAAACAGGTAAAGAAAATGTTTGGTACTATGTACCATTACTTAAGAAAATCTTCCAAAACCCATACATACAATCTATACTAAATACTGATGAACAAGGCAAATTAGAAGCCTGGAAACTAAGAATGTATGTAAGTAAAAACGAAATTGAAGAAGCCCTTCCAGAGTTAGGAAAAACGCTGTTTAGCAAAAATAATTTAGAATATTTTTATGACGATTTTCTAAACACTTTAGCACTTATTCAAAATAAGGCTGAAGATAAATTACCAATCATTGATAAACAGATAATCCCAATAGTTTACAAAGAATTACACCGACTTTATGAACTAGTAAATGCAGAGGAATTCAAAGAAAATCCTGACGACCAGTTAAAGATTATTCAATCTACTTTACGTAGTTTAAAAGTGCCTTTTATTGGGGAACCAGTGGAAGGTTTACAAATAATGGGACCACTAGAAAGTCGTTCTCTCGACTTCGAAAATGTGATTATCCCCAATATGAACGAAGGTGCCTTCCCGGGCGATGGTAGCGACAGCACCTATATCCCACTTAGCCTACGTCAGGCTTTTGGTATGCCAGGTCCAGAAGAAAAACTTGCCGCCCAAGCTTATTTCTTCTACCGACTTCTACACAAAGCTAAAAACGTATATTTATTGTATAATACCGAAGCCGATGGACTTTCAAGTGGCGAAAAAAGCCGTTACCTATGGCAATTAGAAAACGAATTAGCTCATTTAAATTATACTCAATACACCCTAAGTAATCAGTTTATTGCAGGTAGTGAAACTGAAATAATAGTGGAAAAAACTCCTGCAATTATGAAAGAATTGCTTAAATACACTACACACGAAGGTGGAAAGAAAAGCATCTCTCCTACTGCGCTTTCAAGCTATTTATCTTGCTCATTAAAATTTTATTTTAATAAAATAGCCAAACTTAAAGAAGACGAAACCCTAGAAGATGAGGTTGATTCAAGGAAATTTGGAAATATATTGCACGAAACCTTGGAAAATTTATATCTACCTTATAAAGATAAAACTATTCAAAGTGCAGATATTAAAGAAATGAAAAATCGCCTTAATGAAATTCTAGACGAGGCATTTAATAAAGCTGTAAATGAAAATAGTGGATTTGAAATAGAAGCTGAAAATATTATCATTCGCGAATTAATAAAAGAATATGCACTAAAGGTATTAAACCATGATGACACTAGAGTTCCATTCAAACTCGTTGCTACCGAATTAGGTAAAGAGTTTGATGAAGCTTTATTCTATCATTTACCCTTAAGTGAACATAATTACAAAGTACGTTTCTTCGGAATTGTTGATAGAATCGACGAAAAAGATGGAGTTATTGAAATCATAGATTACAAAACCGGAAAAGTCGATTTGAAACTTAGTAAGGTGGAAGATATATTCTCTGAACGAAAATCTGGAGAGAAGAAAGCTATTCTTCAAACCTTTATTTATGAAGAGATGTACAAAGAGTCTAAAGACCCACATGCTATCACCAAAGCTGGGATTTATAGCCTAAAAGAAGTTCAAGATCCATTAAAATATCTCCAAATTGGCAAAAAGGAGAATATGGAAGAAATTAAATCTGAAATACTTAACCAGCTACAAATTGCGTTAGATAAGTTATACAATCCAGATATCTCATTCAAACAAACGGAAGAGGTTTCGAATTGTATTTATTGCGAATTCCGTGGAATTTGCAATAGAATTTAGTATATTTAGAAAAATGAAAGGGAGGTTATATGCAAAACGTAGCTAAAATACTTCTCTCTGCTTGTATTTGGTTTGTAGGTATTGGAGAGATTTATTCACAGAAAATTGTTCCTTTAAAGTATAGGAACAACGAAAGTTTCACTTATGAAGAGACTATAAAAATTTATGAAAAGCTAGATGCTATTCATGCCGACGCTTCTTTATTAAAATGGGGTAATACCGACGCTGGAGCCCCCCTTTACACATTTGTGGTAAATACAGATGAAATTTTCGACCCCGAAACTATACGTCAAAGTAATAAATCGGTACTTATGATTATGAATGGCATCCATCCTGGAGAACCAGATGGAATTGATGCCTCTATGATTTGGCTCGACGATTTATTAAACAAACGTAATTTAAACGACCTTTTAGAAAATGTAATCCTCGTTGTTATTCCTGTTTACAATGTAGATGGCATGTTAAATAGAGGTTGTTGTACGCGCGCCAACCAAAATGGACCAAGCGAATATGGATTTCGTGGCAATGCTCAAAATTTAGATTTAAATAGAGATTTTATTAAACAAGAGTCTCAAAATGCTATCAGTTTCGCTGAAATTTTCAGAAAATTTGACCCAGACGTGTTTATAGATACCCATGTATCAAATGGTGCAGACTATCCTTATACCTTCACCTTACTTTATAGCTCAGGTGAACGTTTGCCAGAACCTATTCGTTCTTTTTATTTAAACGAAATGGTTCCTACGCTATATAAGAAAATGGAAGACCGAAAATGGGAAATGATACCATATGTAAATATTTTTAATGCACCTCCTGATAATGGGTTTAGCGCATTTTACGACTCTCCAAGATATAGCAGTGGTTACACTAGTATGTTTGGTACTTTATCTTTTACAGCAGAAACTCATATGTTAAAACCTTATCCTAAAAGAGTGGAAGCTACCATAGATTTCTTAGATGTTGTAACCAATTTTACGAATAAAAATAGTAGAAAAATTCAGCTATATAGAAACTTCTTTAAAGACAATCTTAAGAAACAATCTACCATACCTCTTCGCTATGAAATACGAGAGGACACTATGAGTATGCTAAAGTTCAAAACCTATGCATATAGATACGAAAAAAGTAAAGTTACCGGACAAAGTCAATTATACTTCGACACTAATACTGTTATTGAGAAATATATACCTTATAAATCGAGTTTTAAAGTAAGTTATTCAGGAGTAAAGCCAGAGTATTTTGTAATACCTTATGCATATACCAAAATTGCGAAGAAATTGGAAAATGCCGGAGTTGAATTGCAAACTTTAATGATGGATAGTTTAATGGACCTAGAAGCATGGTATTTACCTAATGTTGAATTTAAAGGAATGTATGAAGGTAGACCATTTTATCACAAAAAAGATACAAATGTGGTAAAAGTTCAAACTAAAATTAGAATACCTAAAGGTTCATTTATAGTAAAAACTGGCAGCGACTTAGACCCATTTATCATGAATGCCTTGCATCCATTAAGCGATGATTCATACCTCGTTTGGGGATATTTTGCATCGTCGTTCGATCAAAAAGAGCATTTCTCAGCTTATATATTCGATGCTTATGCTCAAAAACTTTTAGAAGAAGATAATGATTTACGTAAAGAGTTTGAAGCTAAAAAAGATAAAGACAAAGAATTTGCAAAGAATCACTATGCGCAGCTAAACTTTATTTATAAAAAGTCTATTTTCGCAGAGAAAACAATTAATATGTATCCAATATACTTCAAATATTAACCTTGTTAAATGCTCGTTAAACTCAAACATTATTTTAACAACAAAGTACATTTGTAAGTATAAAAAAAACCTAATTAATTCAATATGAATAAACGTTTTATATTTTCTCTTTTAGCACTAATATTTAGCCTTAGTATTAATGCTCAAAACAACGATGCGTATAATATTAAAGTTAAGATTAATAAAACTACGTCAAAAGAAATTTATTTAGGTTTCCATTACGACAATAACAAGTATGTAAAGGATACAGCCAAGGTTAACTCTAAAGGTGAATTCGTTTTCTCTGGAAAAGAAAAATTAGAAACTGGTTTATACTTGATTGTATTAGAGAACATGCAAATGTTCGAAATCCTTATCGACGATAACCAACATTTCTCTATAGAAACCGATACTTTAGATTTAGCTAAAAATGCGAAATTCAAAAACCATCCTCTAAATACAGCATTCTATAATTTCATTCTAGATAATGCTAAAAATAGCCAAACTTTAATGAGCTATAAAAGCCGATTAAGCGAATTAGACCCAAAATCTGATTCGGCAAAATTCTATCAATCAGAGATCGAAAAAATTAATAATAATGTCACCAAAGCTCAAGATGATATTATTGCCAAATTTCCAAATTCTCTTTTAGCTAATATGTTTTTAGCTACTAAAGATGTTCCTAACCCACTTCCTTTAAATACTAAAGACGATACTTTAAATTATTTCCATTATAACTTAAATCATTATTGGGATAATTTTAAATGGAGCGATGGCGGTTTAGCTCGTACTCCTATTTTGTACAATAAGCTAAATACTTTCTTCGAAAAAATGGTTTATAAAGTACCAGATTCACTTATTAAATATAGCGATATAGTACTTGAAAAATCGAAAGCACACAAAGAAAATTATAAATACACCGTGCAATTCCTTTACAAGACTTTTGCCAATAGCAAAATGGTTTGCCACGAAAATGTTATACATCATATAGCTAAAAATTATTATACTAAAGACAAAGCTTGGTGGGCTGATACGGCAACTTTAAATCGTATCGAAAAAACTGTTGCTGATATGGAAGGTACTTTATGTGGACAAACCGTTCACAACCTTTCTTTGCCAGACACAAGCGGAATTAAGTTCCATCAGTTATACAAGAAAAATGCTGATTACACAGTACTAATATTCTGGGATCCTAATTGTGGTCACTGCCAAAAAGAAATTCCTCGATTACAAAATATTTTAGATTCGGCACTAACTAAAATGGGAGTTGATGTTTATGGTGTTTGCACTCAAAGAAATTTAGAAGAACTCAGAAAATTCGTAAAAGAGAAAGAAATTAAATTCTTAAACACTCTTGTTACCGAAGACATGGCTAAATATCCTGAACGATATATTTACACAGATAAAGTAACGGATATTAAAAGTATGAACCTTCATAAAACATTTAATATCAAATCAACCCCACTTATTTTTGTGTTAGATAAGGATAAAAAAATACTTGCATCTAAGTTGAATGTTGAAGATTTAGCTCCATTCTTAAAAGCATACGAACGTCAACAAAAAGCAATAAAAGAATTACAGAAAAAATAAACAAATGGCTCTCAAAATTGAGAGCCATTTTTATTATGCCATTAATTTCTTAAAATGAAATCCCTTTTAATTAATACTATCAACCCTATTAATTTTAGGATTTACTGGAATAACAACCGAATTTACCATTACTTTTCGCTTAGGTAAATATGCTGAATATGAAACTCTAATTGGGTAAGTTTCTAACGAAGTTGGAACTCCTTCTTCTAAATGTGCTTCGGCAAAAATTACACTATCTGTATAAGCATGATAGTTTTTCTTTAAAAAATCGTCGTAATATGTTTGAGTTTGAGAAGTCCATTTAAAAAATGGAATGGGAATCGAATCGTCGTCCATCAAGATGTGCAAAGGAGTCATATAATCTCTTTGATTGGTCCCTTCAGCAACTATTCTAACCCGATTAGGATTATGAATTTCAAGTATGAGTTTATGTTCTTTTTCGTTATAACTTTTGAATGCTACAATTTCTTTAACCCAACTATGATATTTAGGGGTTAAATATTTTTCTTTTTCTGCTCCATGTAAAAAGGTATAATCATCTCTTAAATTATCACTTCGAATTTCGCTAATTAAATCCATCCACACGCTATCTAATACAAATTGGGTATTATGATTCGTTTTTAATGAGATATAGGTAAATACGGTGTCATTTTGGCCTAATGCTACAGCAAAAGGTAAACTTAATTTATGCTCATTTTGAAAATCGACTAAAATTTTATCGAAACTTTTCTTTTTAATTTTAGCTGGAAGGCTATGACTTACTATAGCTTTAAATTCTTTATTCAACGAATCAACCCAGCAATTATTTTTAGTGAAGAAAGAATCTACAACCTGGCTAATTTCTGTAGAATCCCGAACAATTAATAGAATAAAATCGTTCGAATTCTCAATTAGCGCTAAACTTGAATCTAATGATTCTGAATAAGTTATTTTTGAGTCGCACGATGGCTGTTCTGTTGAGCAGGAGCTTAATACAGAAAGAATTACAAATAAAATAATGGCATATTTTCTCATCCCCTAATACCTAATTTTTAGTTAAATATAGGACAAAAGAGACAAATTTGCATCGAATGGCATGTGAATTGAACTTAGTATTAATAAAACTGAATAATTATGAAAAAGATATTATTAGCATGCGGAATATTTGCCCTTATGGGGATTTATAATACGGCAGTAGCTCAAACAACTGGTCGTGGCAATCAAACCGAAACACAAAGCGAGGTAAAACCAACACAAAACGGCAAAGGCCGCGATAATGGTAAAGCCGAAGCTAAAGGTGATAATGGTAAACACCTAGGTTATGAGAAGGGTAAAGGCCACCAAAAAGGAAAAGGTAAAGGCCATGCTCATCATAATCATGATGTTAATAATCAAGATCAAGTACAACGTGGAAACGCTCCTGTAAAAGATCAAAAAGGTAAAGCTGAAGGAAGAGGAAATAGCAAAGCTGTAAAAGGACGTGAAGCAGAAAAATAAAATTTAGGGTTGGAAAAATAAAAAAGGGCGATTTTCGGATCGCCCTTTTTGTTTATGCATTCAGATTAATTTTCTTGTCTAATTCGTCGACATAAGCTTTAAAGCGTTTGTCGGTTTCCATTAGGTTATTTACAGTTTTACATGCATGCAATACTGTAGCATGATCTTTTCCACCGCAATGAGCACCAATAGTTGCTAAAGAGAACTTAGTATAACTCTTTGCGAAATACATAGCAATTTGACGGGCTTGTACAACTTCGCGTTTACGAGTTTTACTCTTAATAACATCAACGCTAAGTTTGAAATAATCACAAACTACTTTCTGAATATACTCAATAGAAATTTCACGTTGAGTGTTTTTTACAAAACGGTCTATAATTTTCTTAGCAAGGTCGAGAGTAATTTCTTTTTTATTGTAAGAAGATTGAGCGATTAAAGAGATTAAAGCTCCTTCTAATTCTCTTACACTGCTAGTGATACTATAACCTAAATATTCAATAACCTCATCAGGAAGCTCGATACCATCTTTGTAAATCTTAGATTTTAAGATAGCGATACGAGTTTCTAATTCTGGCATTTGAAGGTCAGCAGAAAGCCCCCATTTAAAGCGGCTTAATAATCGTTGTTCCATACCAACTATTTCAACTGGTGGTTTATCACTCGTTAAAATAATTTGTTTACCATTTTGGTGAAGATGGTTGAAGATATGGAAGAACACATCTTGTGTTTTTTCTTTACCAGATAAATGATGTACATCATCGATGATAAGCACATCCATTAATTGATAGAAGTTCACGAAATCGTTCGTAGAATTGTTTTTAACGGCATCTACGAATTGACGTGTGAATTTATCAGCATCGATATAAAGAACGATTTTATCTGGGAAATTCTTTTTAATCTCGATACCGATAGCATGTGCAAGGTGAGTTTTTCCTAAACCAGCACTACCATAAAGTAAAAGTGGGTTAAAAGAAGTACCACCTGGTGCTTTAGACACAGCTAATCCGGCACTACGTGCTAAACGATTGCAATCTCCTTCCACAAAATTTTCGAAGTTTTTTGTTGGGATAAGATTACTTTCGATATTAATCTGCTTAAGTCCAGGAACCACAAAAGGGTTGCGAATTGTTTTAGATCCTGATAAGTCCATAGGCGCATTAACGGCTGGGTTTAATACCGCTCTACGATCTGTAGGCGGAACTTTGGTGGTATATGCAGATGTATTTGCTGTTGAAGTAGCAACTACAATGCTGTATTCTAACTTTCCTTCTGGGCCTAATTCTTTCTTAATCGCAGTTTTCAATAAGGATAAGAAATGTTCTTCTAACCATTCGTAAAAGAACTGTGAAGGAACTTGTATGGTAATTACACTACCATCGAGCTTCACCGGAACAATCGGTTCAAACCAAGTTTTGTAACTCGTCGGAGGAACATTATCTTTTATGAAAGATAAACATCCGTTCCAAACTTTTAATGCATCGCTATTGGTTGGCTCTGTAACCATTTAATTCTAAAATTACTCTAATTAATAAATTCAACATTTAACAGTCGGTTGTTGAAAATCACACAGCCTTGATTAGGTGTAAGGGTTAAATAAGTTTTCAACAGGACAAATATTTAAAGAAAAATTTGTAAAAAAAAATCAACTAAGTATTGCATATCATAAAATTTTTACCATAGTACTATCAACCTTTAATTCCCCTTCATTTTTATCGCATTCAAAATCAATCCTTCCCAAGTTTATTCCCGCCCATCCTGTTTGCGAAATAAAAATTTTTTTTCTGTAAGAATTAACAATATTTACAGGAGCATCCAAAAATGTATGGGTGTGCCCACCTATAATCAAATCGGTATATTGAAGCTGTTTCGCCAATTCTAAATCGCTGATTTTCTTACTCTCATACGAATACCCTAAATGCGAAAGGCAAATTATTATGTCGCACCCCTCTTTTTCCTTCAATTTTTTTTCAACATGTTGTGAAATTTTTACCGGATCTTGATACACCAAACCCCTATAATTCTCATCTTGAACCAATCCCGCTAATTCAACCCCAATTCCGTACACCCCAACCTTAAATCCACCTCTGTTGAAAACTTTATATGGCTTCACTTTTCCCGACAATGCACTGTTCTCAACCCCATAATTTGCATTCAATATTGGAAATGAAGCATGTGGAATCTGTTTTATCAATCCCTCAATCCCATTATCTAAATCATGATTCCCTATCGTCATCGCATCATAACCCATCATGCTCATCAATTTAAACTCCAATTCTCCTCCATAAAAATTGAAAAATGGTGTACCTTGAAATACATCTCCTGCATCTAATAATAATACTTCATTCCCCTCTGCTCTTATCTTATCTATTATAGCCGCTCTCCTCGCAAACCCACCCATACCCGGATATTGTGGATGATTCATCGGAAATGGATCTATCCTACTATGCTGATCGTTTGTATGTAATACAACTAATTTCTTTTTGCGCTTCTCTGCTACAAACGATAATGAACTACTCGCTAAACTTAAAGCTCCTACTCCCTTTACAAAATCTCTTCTTCTCATGGCTTAATTATTAATCGATTATCAATTTTACCAAATGCCTTCTTCCCTTCTTTAAACTCTTCGGTCATCGCATATATTATTGCATCACGTAATTTCACTCCCGTGCTTTTTACTTTCATCCCTCTAAAGAAATTCATATTATCCCCTCCTCCCGATAAATAATCTGAAGTTAATATATAATATGTTTTTGCTCTGTCTATCTCTTCCTCTCCAACTAAGTAACGCTCTATTTTTCCACCCACAAACTCTAATTCTATATCTTTAGATATAGGCTCGCCTCCTCTTCTTTGTAAATATACAGCCAGCGAATTCATTGAATCGGCAGGTAATTCCACAACTACTAATTCATTCTCAAATGGCATTAATTCAAAAATCGTTTCAACACGTATTGAATCTCCTGGCAACGGAATTCTAAATCCTCCATTATTAAATATTGAAGCATCAATATTATTTAAACCTAAATTTTTACGGGCATAACTTGTCATCAAATCGCATAAATAGTTTCCTAATGGTGCATTGGGTTTTCCCTTTTCTAATGGACCGTCAGCAAATCCAACCACTTGCCTCATTTTAGATTGCATATCACCCCTATATGGTGCAATAGCTTTTTGTATTTCCTTACTCTCTTCCGACTCCGTTATATGTATATATGTTGCACTACTTATGCTAGCAATTTTCTTATTACAAGAAACTACTCCAACACTCAATAATAGTAATCCTATATATGTAATTCTTCTTACCATTTTGTTTTTAAAGGCCATTTAAATTGATACACGATGGCAATTACTATAAACATAATTGTTACACTCAGCATAAAAGACCAACGCATACTTAATATATCTACATCTAATTGATAAAACAACGGACGTACATTCAATGCTGAATTCTCCATTGAAACTATTAAAAGTGTATATAAATTATTGAAAAAATGGAGACTTAAAGGAATCTCTAAACTTTCATCAAAATAACTTATCAATGCTAAAATTAATCCAAAATAAAAGTAGAAAGGCATCATATTAAAGAAGCCATATTTGGTAACTTCTGGATTAAATGAATGCATCAATGCAAATACTATGGATGAAACTAAAATACCTATCCAGGCATTTTTAGCCAATATACTTACTCCATTTAATATATAATTTCTAAATAGTAACTCTTCAAAACTGATTTGAATCGGAATTAAAATCAGACCAATTAAAACTAAAGGTAAATATGTTGATGCATCAAAATAAAATGAATATAATTCTGGAGACTTAAAGTATTGATATAAATCTACACTTAAGGATAATAAAAACCATATTAACCCTGGTAAAATAAGTCTACCAATTCTTAATTTTCCAGCAGGACGTATAGCCTTTTTTATGTTCGATTTAAAGTATAATCTATACACAAGTATTATAGCTAAAAATCCAATAACATAGGCTAATAAACTAACAACCAAAAATACATTTGCGAAAGATGGATCATTTTTAAGTGCCTGATTAAAATCTGCCAAAGTCCAATCTCTTGATTTGCTATATAATCTCACAAAAAATGAAGCAGGAAAATTCCCCATGAAGAATGCTCCAATAATCACAAATAAACCAGAAATAAAAACTCTAGTTTTTAGACTAAAAGATTGGAAATAGGATATATAACTATTTAACCCCTGCATAACTATACTTTACGTATTGTAATTTATCAAGCCATTTTAATTTCTTCAAATTGACTTTTTCAACCAGCAATTCATAATTTTTTGCTCCCACTTCAACTTTGTATTGCTTATTTTGATATGTAAACCAAACAGGCATAACAAAACCTTCAGGAACATTTAACCATCTTGCGTACAAATTTGCCTTTTTATTTTTAAAATGCACCATATAATTTAGTGTTGGCAGAGAAACTTGATTTAAGTAAACATCAAATATGACTCTTAAGTCTCTTTTATACACTTCATTAAATTCGTTCAGCACATCTTCGGTACTAATATTTTTATATGCATATTTTGTTTGAATGTTCTTCAATACCTCAAAAAACATCTTTTGATCATCGGCAATATAGCGTAAGGTATTTAAGAATAAAGCACCTTTAGAATAAACATCACCAGTTGGTTGAGCATTCACTCCAGCTGGAGTTATTAGTGTTTCTTTACCTTCCACCAAAAACTCTTTAAACTTTATATAATCAAGAGCTTTATCATATCCATATTTACATTCCACATAGAGCACTTCAGCATAGGTACAAAATCCTTCATGTATCCACATATCGCATATATCCGACATACTAACACTATTCCCCCAATATTCATGCCCTGCTTCATGCACTATAATAAAATCAAAATCCAATCCAATACCCGAATAATCTGCCCCCAAATAACCTGTCATATAATTATTTCCATATGCAATTGCACTTTGATGTTCCATTCCTGCAAAAGGAGCTTCAACTAAGGCAAAACCATCTTTATGGAAAGGATAAGGTCCAAAATATTCTTCGAAACAAGTTAGCATTTCTGGCACTATACTAAACTGCTTTTTTGCTTTGTCTTCATTACCTCTTATTACCCAATAATCTAAATCTAATTTCTTACCACCATTCAAAACAGAATCTTCGAAATGCGAATAGTGACCAACATACATAGCCACATTATAATTGTTTATTGGATATGAAATTTTATAGTGAAAATATTCAGCATTCCCAATTGTTTCTAGTCCCATAAAAGTACCATTACTAATAGACCACATATCTTTATTTACCTTTACCAGACGTACATCCATACTATCGGGCTCATCAGATAAATGATCTTTATTAGGCCACCAAATACTAGCACCAATACCTTGACAAGAAACTGCTACCCAAGGTCTTTTATATTCGTCTAAAGTCCAAGTTAAGCCACCGTCCCATGGAGCATTTTCTGCAATTCTAGCTTTACCCCCATACACCACTTCTATATCTAATTTTTCATCAACTTGGTATTCCTTTTCTAAATTAACATAGAACAAATATTCTTCTCGATCCCATTTTACCTCTTTGCCATAACTTGTAACCGATTTTACCTCCAATTCTGGAAATAAATCCAACTGAATTCTACTCGTAGGTTCCACTACATCGGCCAGCATACGCACTTTACCACCTATGTATTTACTCCCCAAATCTATTCTATCAAGTTGTAACGAATAATAGCGTACATCAAAACAACTTCTTTCTTTGGTTAATGAACCTCTTAATGTATCAGCTTTTGTAAATATTTTACGATTCGAATTATGTTGTGCAAAAAGCAAACCAATTAAGGAAAATAAAAGTAGAATTAAGCCAAGTTTTTTCATAGCATAAATATAATATTTACTTAGCCTTATTTAACTTTTTCATGCTATAATCTCTCATATTTTTACATAATTTGTGATATGATTTTTCGCAAACTTTTCACTTTTGTCTTCTTATTTTTCATTTCTCTTTTTGCTATTAGTCAAAATCCGGCTAAAATCCCTTCTCAGCAAATTGTGAAATTTAAAACTCCTACTCGATGGGCAGGAGTTAAAACTCTGCAAATCCAATGTCCATTTGCAGAACCTCAATTTATTGATAAAAAGGATATTGTTACTCTTTCAAAAGGTATTATTATTCGCATAGAATTATACTACACTAAATTTAAAAGAAGTGAGACTTTTGATCAGTTCGAACTGAATTCGAAACGCTATCAAAACCTAAATAAAATCTTACCCAATATTAAAGGAAACCCTCTGATTCAATTCCTTAATTTTGAACAAACTGGCGCCACTGATATTGAGACTGCAGAACAGTATTTTCATGGATTTGTAATATATTATTTACCCGAAAACTCTTCACTTTCAAGAAGTGAAGAAATCATAGCTCTGAAAAAACATTTAGGCATTGACAATTCCAAAACTAAACGTACCAAAAATCTAACTAAATACGACAATTCTCCTTTTGGTTTTTATGATGTAGGACCAACATTTGGGAATGATGAATGCGACATCATAAATTATTTTATCGAAAACCTTACTTACCCTCAAGAAGCAGTAGATAAAAATATTCGAGGAAATGTGATTGTGCTTTTTGCTGTAAATAGAAATGGGGAAATTCAAGATATTTCTTTTAAAAAATCTATTGGTCATGGCACCGAAGAAGCTGTGAAAGATGTGTTAGAATATATGCCTCTTTGGAAACCAGCAAAGAATAAAGAATTACCTGTAAAAGCATATGTTGAACTCAACATTTATTTTGGCGTAAATCCACCCAAAAACGATAAAAATAAATGTGCAAATATTTCAGTGAACCATAAAGATTTATTATTTACTTCAAAATGGATTATTCATCCTCAACAAAAAGTGATAAGTCAAACTTTAAACAGACAAAAATTCACCGAAAAAACAGCTTTTGTAATGGATGTTACGGGTAGTATGGGGCCCTATATTGCCGATATGATCGACTACCTTAAAACCAATATTAAAAATATACATGCATTCTATTTCTTCAATGATGGAGACTTAATGTCGGACTTTAATAAAGAAATAGGAAAAACAGGAGGAATTTATTCTATTGTAAATCCAAGTTTAGAATCGCTTTCGAACTTAATATTTGAAGCGATGGAAAATGGTATGGGCGGTGATATACCCGAAAACGATTTTGAAGCTGCTCTTAAAGCTCAAAACGACGACCCAAGCATCAAGAAAATTATACTTGCAGTAGATAATTTTTCTTTTCCAAGAGATGTCAGTTTAATCTCTGAAATTAAAATTCCTATTCTTCTTATTTTATGTGGAAGTCATACTAAAATTAACCCTCAATGGCTCACATTAGCTAAGAGATATAATTTACAAGTAGCAATGGCTGGCGCATTTATACCCAAATTCCCTGATCTAAAAGATGGTGAAGAATTTAAAGTAAGAGGCGAAACTTTTGTTTGGTTGAATAATGGTTTTTCCGCTCGATAAATACATGCTACCATTTACTCAAAATCTGAATAAAGTGAATAACTATTGAAAGTTTGGAGCACTTCATCTGCATAATTTAGATTAATTTCGCACTATGACGGAGTTGACACCGGCGCAATTGGCCGAACATTTCTTGCTTTATACAAACAAAAATGTATTTCTTACGGGAAAAGCCGGCACCGGAAAGACTACCTTTTTGCGTAAAATCACTCAAAGTACGATTAAAAAGACCATAGTTGCCGCCCCAACGGGTATTGCAGCTCTAAACGCAAAAGGAGTTACTTTACACTCTCAATTCCAATTACCCTTCTCGGCATTCTTGCCTATAATGGGTCCGATGAAAATCCACGAAAACACTCGCTTCGAAACTTTCACGACCCTACAACGGCACCTGAAAATGAATGCCATTAAACGTAAAATTATTCGTGAAGCAGAACTTCTCATCATTGATGAGGTAAGTATGCTTCGCGCTGATGTACTAGATGCGGTGGACTTTTGTATGCGCTTTGTACGCAAAAATAGAGCTCCCTTCGGTGGCGCTCAAGTCCTTTTCATTGGTGATATGATGCAACTACCGCCCGTAGTTAAACGCGAAGAATGGGACGTACTCCGCGATTATTACGAATCGCCCTTCTTCTTCCACGCTAAGGTGCTCGAAAATAATTTACCCCTTTACATCGAACTAGATAAAATCTATCGACAAAGTGATCCTGTTTTTACGAACCTTCTGAATAAAATTAGACAAAACAATGCGTCTGCCGAAGATATTGATTTCTTAAACCAACACTATATTTCGAACCTCGACGATATTAATACCGACGGCTATATTCGCTTAACTACTCACAACCGAGAAGCTGATTCCATAAACCAAAAAAAGTTAGATGAATTACCTTTTAAACCTATAACTACTAAAGCTAAAATAACAGGTGAATTCCCCGAGAATATTTATCCCTGCGATAAAGAAATGGTCCTAAAAGAAGGAGCTCAAGTAATGTTTATTAAAAATGATATTAGTGGGCGCCAACAATATTTTAATGGTAAAATAGGTAAAATTGTAAAAGCTAAACCCGAAGAAATTAGAGTCCAGTTCGAAGATGGAGAAGAAATTGAAGTACCAACTTACAAATGGGAAAACACTAAATACACCATCGACGAAACCACTAAAAGCATTAAAGAAACAATAATAGGAACATTCGAACAATTGCCACTACGTTTGGCTTGGGCCATTACCATTCATAAAAGTCAAGGTCTAACTTTCGAAAAAGCTATTATTGATATTGAAAAGGTCTTTGCAAGCGGACAAAGCTATGTGGCACTTTCTCGTTTAAAAAGTTTAGACGGTTTAATCCTAGCTTCGCCTGTTAAAAGAGGCGGAATTGGATACGATTATTCGCTCATTAAGTTTGAAGAAAATAAATATCTCCAAGGAGATATGAACCAAATCTTAAGCTCTGCAACAGAAGAATACGCAAGCTTTTTCTGTACCGACTCTTTCTTTCTTTTACCAGTTTTAAAAGCTTGGAAAGAACATGTTGATACTTACACACAAGCAGATGCTCATAAGGAAAAAGTAAAAAATTATCAGTGGGCTAAAAGTGTTTTAGAAAGATTATCGAGTATTTCTGATGTGGCTGGAAAGTTCTCATACCAACTTCAAAAAGCCTTTGCTCAAAAACAATATAGATTTATAGCTGAACGTTTAGACGCTGCCAATAATTATTTCGAAACACCTCTCCGTGAATTAATAACTGAAGTATATAACCAAGTTTTAAACTTGAGAAGAAAGGCAATTACTAAAGAATA
>DATCKI010000148.1:0-13594 GCA_036562365.1 Bacteroidia bacterium
ATTCTCAAACTACCATCTTCTAAAACATGTTCTAGTACGCTATCGGTTTGATTACTGTGTATGTAAAATATGGTTGAAGTATCGCTAGGATATGTAAATGTTTGAATGGTTTGCCCGCTTTGTTTATATTGTAACCCTAAATTAATACCAATATAACTTGCTATAGTTAAGCATAGTAACCAAGATAATAGGGCTGTAACACTAATGTATTTATTTACTTGTTTTTGCTTTAAGAAATATAGAACTGTTCTATATACTAAATAAAGTAAAGGAATAAGGAAAATAAGCAATAAAGCAATATAACCTATATTAGCCATAGATGGGGCATTGAAAACAAAGGTTTTTATTTGATCCCAAGATGTTAAAGGACCAGCCGATAAATTGTCTTTATTCAACAATAAAATAATCATAGCAAATAGGAACATGGAAAAGAAAATTACCATGGCTATTAGGAATATTTTGCCAAAAACTAAAACAATTTTTACGGTCAAATCGACCACCTTACGAAGTGTTTCCGTTAATATTCCAAGAATATTATTTCCTGTTTTTACTAAGTTTTTATTGTTTTTAATACTTTCTGTAATATTCAATAAATTGGGTGTTTTACCGCGCATAGCTAATTTATCTGAAGTTGTTTTCGCTTCAGGAATAGCTACCCATAGTATTAAGTATAAACCTATACCAGTACCATAACCAAATAACGCAATCAAGAATGCTAAGCGAACCCATACTGGATTTATACCAAAATACGCTGCAATACCAGCACTTACTCCACCAATTACTCTTTTATCAGGATCTCTGAAAAATCTTTTCTCTATTTGTGGTTCTTCATCATTACTATTAATAGAGTTCGACTCACTCGTATATATAGTAGGTTCTCCCATTATACGAATCATATCCTCTACATCACCTATATTTAGAACTTCTCTGCCTTCTAATTTTTCTTTGAAAATCTCAGCAATTCTAAGTTCAATGTCGTATTGGATTTCTTCACCGCCTACTTCATTAGCAAATCCTAGTCTGATGGCGTTTGTATAGGATTCTAATTTTTTATATGCATCTTCTTCAACTATAAATGCATATCCGCCTAAGCTAATATTCTTTGTAGTCTTCATTATTTAGATTGTGTTAGGTTATGTAATTTTTCTAAACTTTGAGTTAACTCACTCCAAGAATTCCATAAGGCCTCTGCAAAAGCATTTCCAGCCTCGGTACTCATGTAGTATTTACGTGGTGGCCCCTTCGGACTCTCTTCCCAACGATACGTTAAATAATTATCGTTTTTTAATCGGGTTAGTATTGGATAAACTGTTCCCTCTGGTACATCCAATCCACTCTTCTTTAATTCTTCAATTATATCGGAAGGGTAGGCCTCTTTTTGACGTAGTACCAATAGTATACTAAGCTCCAAAACTCCTTTACGCATCTGCGCTTTATTATTTTCTATTTGCATTGTCTAGTAGTTTTGATAGTACAAATCTACATATAAAAAGGTATTATGCAATACAAAGTACTTGTTTATGTGTTAAAATTCGACGAATGAAAGATTTTTGTCGATTATTTCTCTTTAAACCATCTTTTGGTAACGAAAAATATGGCTAAAACAAAAGCTAGGGATACTCCTAATAGTATGGCTTTTGTTCGTACATCCTTAATAGTAATGTCTCGGTTTGCATCTATTACAGTTAATTCTTCTTGCTGAACTAATTCTAAATCTTTATTCTCAATAAATAAAGGTTTGGGATGCACATTACTTCGTAAATATTTTATTTCTTCTTCGTAAGTCTGCTCGTTATACAAAGTATAAGAGTCTTCTTTTATATTAAACGGATACTTACGTGAACGTTCGCATACATTTGCGGTCCAAATAAATTCTTTAGTACTATCGTTATGGGCGTAAATAAGCCATTCTTCATTCTTATTAAACTCGAAAGAACAGGCTGTATGGCAACTTAATTCAAGGGTAAGTTCTCTTGGAATTAAATCTCCTTTAAATAATTCAGTCCCTCTAAACAATACTTTTTGGATATTGTTTTGGCATTTGCCAATTTCTAAAACATTACCTTTAAAAATTAAGTCGAATTTTTCTATTTTACTTTTAGAGATACGGCCTGGATGCTCTGGGCAATCACAGTCTTCGTGCTGTGCCCAGAGTTTAATATTCAGAATTAGTAATAAAATTACTAGGAGATTAATCTTTCCAAATTTGATCATTATCGAATATGCTGTAAAGTTCTTTAACTAATTGAAAAGCTTTTTCCATGCGTGGATGCATATACACATCGTCAACTATTTTACTAATTCCAGCTGCTTCTAATTTTTGTACCAGTTTAGCTGTAAATGGACTTTGAGTTTTCTTAGTTCTTAATAGTAACCCTTGATAAGCCGCTAATAATTCCATTCCCAAAATTCTTTCAGTATTTTCTAATACATCTAAACATTGGACTGCGGCATTTGCACCCATACTAACATGATCTTCTTGGCCAAGCGAGCTTTCTATACTATCAGCACTTGCAGGTGTACATAATTGTTTATTTTTAGAAGCAAGAGCTGCAGCAGCGTATTGTACAATCATAAAGCCGCTATTGATACCTGGATTTTCAACTAAA
Source organism: Bacteroidia bacterium (assembly GCA_036562365.1). GTDB lineage: Bacteria > Bacteroidota > Bacteroidia > CAIKAF01 > CAIKAF01 > JACVCJ01. Next base: position 2,610 of record DATCKI010000148.1, read on the forward strand.
CATGGAGGTAAATCTCGTTTACCCGAAATCAATCTATAAATTCTACGTTCCGAAATGCTACCCATTTCACTTATAGCAATAGCTAAATGGTCTAAAGTAATGGCTAGGGTTTGTCCGTGGAAATTACCTCCAGAAATAATCTTTTCTTCTTCTGGAACAATTAGTGGGTTATCGGTTACAGAGTTAATTTCAGTTTCGAAAATTTTTCCTGCATGTAATAATACATCCCAACTTGCCCCATGAACTTGTGGTATACATCTAAAAGAATATGGGTCTTGAACGTCTTTATTACCTGTGAAAATATATTCACTTCCTTCAATTAAAGTGCGCATTAATTCGGCGCTTTTAATTTGTCCTGCATGCGGACGTAAACGATAAACCGCAGAATCGAACGCTTCGTGTCGGCAATTAAATGCTTCAGCACTTAAAGCCGCAATAGCATGTGCCGTATGCCAAAGTCGACGCGCACGTATATAAATGTGCGTGCCTATGCCCGACATAAACTGCGTACCATTCAATAATGCTAAGCCTTCTTTAGCTTGAAGACTAATTGGTTTAAGATTGAATTTATCTAAAATCTCTTTTGATGGATAAATTTTACCTTCGAAAAATACTTCGCCTTCGCCTATAAGAGGTAACGACAAATGGGCAAGAGGAGCTAGGTCGCCCGAAGCTCCTAATGAACCAGCTTCGTAAACAACAGGTATGATATTGTTATTGTATAGATCTAATAAAAATTGTACTGTTTTAACATCCACACCACTATGACCTTTTGAAAGCCCAAGTGCTTTTAAAAACAGCATTTGTTTTACTATCTCTGGAGCAATGATTTTTCCAGCCCCACATGCGTGCGAAACCACTAAGTTATACTGAAGTTGACCTAATTTTTCTTTAGGTACAACTGTATTACACAAAGCTCCAAAACCAGTATTAATTCCATAGTAAGCATGGTCAGAATTTTCTAATAAACCATGCATCCAATCGTAGCATTTTTGTGTATTATTTTTAGCTTCTTCGCCTAATTCAACTTTAGAGAATTTGCCTAAATCTGCTAATTCTTTTAAACTTATATGTTTATTAATTTGGTAGGTCGACATTTTAAAGTTTATGTTTAATAAAGGTGATTAATTCGTCAATTTTGGCACTAATTTGTTCGCCCGTAATTTGATTTTTTAGTATATAGATTCCAGTTTTAACTTCGTTTTCTCCGAGCATAATCATAAAAGGAATTCCTTTTTTCTCGGCATAGTCGAATTGTTTTTTAAGCTTAGAGTTATCTGGATATATTTCAGTTTTGATATTATGTTCGCGAAGTTTTTGCGCAATTTTAAGTCCTTCTATACTTTCCACTTCTCCGAAATTAGTTATTAAAACTTGGGTAGATTGAGCGAGAGAGTCCGGGAAAAGTTTCAGTTCTTCCATTACATCGTAAATACGATCGGCACCGAAAGAAATACCAACCCCAGAAATTCCATCTAAGCCAAAGATTCCCGTTAAATTGTCGTAGCGTCCACCACCACAAATACTTCCCATAGTTACTTCATGAGCTTTTACTTCGAAAATTGCGCCGGTATAATAATCGAGCCCACGAGCCAAAGTAAAATCTAATTCCACTTCAGCTTTTTTGCAACCTACGGTATCAAATCCTTTCAGCACAAAACGAAGTTCTTTCACTCCAGCTAAGCCCACTTCATTTCCTAGGAAGAATTTTTCAAGTGTATCTAATTTTTCGAAATTATCTTGCTCGTTAAGTAAAAGAGAGAAAGCTGTTTCAATGGTTTCGGCTTTAAAACCTCTTTCAACTAATTCCTTTTTAACTCCATCAATTCCAATCTTATCTAGTTTATCAAGGCCAATTAAGAAAGAATTAAATTGTTCTTCGATTTCTAGTTTTTGTACAAGTCCTGCTAAGATTTTACGGTTATTAATTTTAATGGTAAAACCTGGTAATCCAAGATTACTTAGGACTTCATCGAATATTTGTAAAAATTCAATTTCGTATAGTAAAGAATCGGAACCAACCACATCGGCATCGCATTGGTAAAATTCGCGGTAACGGCCTTTTTGAGGTCTATCGGCACGCCAAACAGGTTGAATTTGATAACGTTTAAAAGGCAGGGTAATTTCGTTACGATGTTGAACTACATAGCGTGCAAACGGAACGGTTAAATCGTAACGTAAAGCCTTTTCACAAATGGCAAACCCAAGTTTTTTAGAATCGTATTCGTTGATGTTGCCTTTAACTTTGCTAAGAAAATCGCCAGAGTTTAGGATTTTAAAGATTAAACGGTCGCCTTCTTCACCATATTTACCTGTAAGCGTAGAAAGATTCTCCATAGTTGGCGTTTCAATGGGCGAATAACCATATTTCTCAAACGATTGCGATATAGTTTGGAAGATATATTTTCGTTTTCTTAAAATTTCAGGACCGAAGTCTCTTGTACCTTGAGGTGTAGAGGCTTGAATTTTTGCCATATGAATGAAAAATTTTACACAAAGATAGGTTTAGTTATGGGTATTTTGAAATAATAGTTCACTCGATTTAAAAACATTTCGTATTTTCGTTTTAAATTCAGAAATAAACTGTTTATACAGAATGAAATATTCAATCTTTAGAAAACTCTTCATAGTTTCCTTTTTAATGTTACCCTTAGTAGCTATAGCTCAGGTAGGTAACGAAAAGTATGAAAAAGGCTTAATTATATTATCGAACGGTGATACCTTAAATGTTACCATCAAGCCTGAACGTCCTGAACGTATGTCTAAACAAATTAATGTATGGGACGATCAAATGATGGGAAATAAACGATATCTGCCTAAAGATTTAATTGGTTACGTCTTTCAAGGTGAAACTTTTACTGTAAAAAAAGAAGAAGGAGGTAAAAAGGTCTTTATGCGTGTTGATATTAGTGGGCATGCCAGTTTATACTCCTACACTTATAAAGAGGAAAAAGGTAAAAGAGAAGTAGTAACTGACTATTACTTAGAAAAAAAGGGTAGTGGTTTAGTTAAAGTGCCTAGTAGTAAAAATAAGTTTAGAAACGAGATTTCGTACTACTTTGCTGATGATTTAAAATTAGCTCAAAAAATCGACGATAAAATGTATCAATATAATGATATTGAGGCTATTGTTGATGAATATAATGAGAATAAAGAAGCTAAATTAGCTCCTTTGGCTAATAATCAAAATAACCAAAACAACCAGAACAATCAAAACAATAATCAACCTGAAAATAATCAAGAAAACCCAAATCAAAATAATCAAAACAATCAGCCGTATACCCATAACGACAATAACAATAGCACTATAAGTAATCCAACCGATAACGAAGAAATTTATCCTATCTTGAGAGATAATGTTTCAAAAGCGGCTCAAAAGTCGATGGGTATTGAAGTTTTTGGTGCAGTATCATATAACATAATGAGCTATCCAAACATGCTAAACTCTATTTATAGAGTGAAAAGTGGTGGCGTAGGTTTTGATGTAGGAGTTGGATTTAGAGCTACTGTGAGTCGTGGACTTACCTTTAGGGTAGGAATAAACATGAAAGACAAAGCATTTAAGTTTGAATCAAATAGTCTTCAGATTGTTGATAATAATGGTGCGGTAACTGTTTTAACTGTGAAGGAATCAGGTAGAACATATTACCCAGGTTTGTATTTTAATATAGGACAAGAGTGGAAATACTTTATGATAGGAGGAGGGTTTAACGCTTCTTTCTATTCAACGTATAGAGGTAACTACGAATATTCAGGTGGTCCATACCAAGGGAAGGTAGATAAATCAAAAACTTCTTTCATGGTTCATGATATTAATCGTCCGGATGGATCAGAAGGTAATTTCAATATGCAATTTGATATAAATCTTACTGCTGGTGGTCGTATTCCAATTGGAGATAGATTTACTTTAAAACCATTTGTGCAATATTCAATTCCTATGATTTCGCTTTATAATTCTGGAATTACAACTGTAGGTGCAACTGGAAATGTGGAGTTGAATGTACAGAATTATGCGATTAAAATTGGTTTAATTGCAGATTTCGGAAATTGGTAAGCATGTATCTAAATTCATTGTGTAAATTTGCGCAATGAAATCAGATTTCCAGAAGAAAATAGGCATATTAGGAGGGGGACAATTAGGCAAAATGTTCCTTCAAGAGGCGTATAATTACAACGCTCAGGTGTATATTTTAGACCCTTCTGCCGATGCACCGTGTGCGGGTATGACTAAAAACTTTGTGTGTGGTAATTTTAAAGATTATCAAACAGTAGTTGATTTTGGAAAGGATTTAGATATCATTACCATTGAATTTGAAGATGTAAATTCAGATGCATTGGCATATTTAGAAAGTCAAGGTAAAAAAGTATACCCTCAACCTTCAGTACTTAAGATTATACAAGACAAAGGATTACAGAAAGAGTTTTATACTCGGAATAATATACCAACTGCCCCATATTACCTCGTTAATAATAGAGAAGAGGCCATGCAATATGCATCAGAGGCTCCATTCTTTCAGAAGTTAAGAACATCTGGTTATGATGGATATGGAGTAAAGCCATTAAAGACTGCTGAGGATTTTAATGAGGCTTTTGATGCGCCAAGTATATTGGAAAAGAAGGCCGATTTAGAAATGGAGCTTTCGGTAATAGTTGCGCGTAATGAACGTGGCGAAATTACTGCTTTCCCATCGGTAGCTATGGAGTTTAATCCGGTAGCTAATATGGTCGAATTCTTATTTGCTCCGGCTCCTGTTACAGAAGAAATAGAAAAGAAAGCTCAATCGTTGGCTATAGAAGTAATTCAAAAGCTTGATATGATTGGTATTTTGGCGGTTGAAATGTTTGTAATGAAAAATGGGGAAATATGGGTGAATGAAGTAGCTCCAAGGCCTCATAATTCTGGTCATCATACTATAGAAGCAAATTTTACTTCACAATTCGAGATGCATTTTAGAAGTATTACCAATTTACCTTTAGGTAATACGGGATTGATAATGCCAGCCGTAATGTTAAACTTGTTAGGAGATCCTAATTATTCTGGTCCAGCTGTATATGAAGGGTTAGAAGAAGCGATGCAAGAAGGGAATGTATATGTGCATTTGTATGGTAAATCGCAAACCAAGCCATATCGAAAAATGGGACATGTAACGATTTTAGCATATACATTAGATGAAGCAAAGCAAAGAGCTAAACTTTTAAAGTCCTCATTAAGAGTGATTTCTGAATAATTGTGCTTTAATTTGTTAAGGGTTTCTTAATTCTGATGTTTTTTTATAATATATTTGGGGAAAATATCAGTATATGAAGACAATCTTTACCTATTTAGCAAGTTTGCCATTAGTATTAGGTACACTTCATGCTCAAACATTTTTAGGATTAAGGTCAAGTCCATATGGCGGAGTTTATAATGTAAATTACAATCCAGCCATAGCAGACAATCGTTTGCAATTTGATTTGAATTTTATTGGTGTAGGGCAGAGTGTTCAAAATAACTTTGTGCAAGCGACATCATCGAAGGGTTTTTTGAAATTCAATGATTCGACGAATGTGTTCGGAGCGAAAGAATTAGCGCATACTCGTAATAAGTTTGCAAGTACACAGACTCAAGTATTAATGCCACTTTCATTTATGTTTAACTGGGGTGGTGAAACTGGAGCTAAAAATGGTATTGCATTTACTTGGCATACCAATGTATTAACCAATGTAGATAATGTGCAAGATCGTTTTGCTCGAGTTATGTACAAAGGTATTACAGCTCCAACAGATTCTGCTTTAGGTGGAATTTTAAATGATCCAAGGCTAGATCCTCGTATGTCGTTAAAATATGCATCGTGGACAGATATCGGAATTACTTATAGCCGTGTTGTTTTAGATAACGATAAACACATGGTTAAGTTTGGGGTTACACCTAAATTAATTTGGGGTCAAATGGGAGGTTATGCAAAAGTTAGAGACTTTAACTATGAATTCCCTGGTTATGACTCAATATCATTCAACGCTCAATTAGATTATTACCATACACCGAATTCACCAACAGCGAATTCAGCTTTATGGAATAGTAATCAAAACTCTAATGAAGACGTTAAAAATTGGGTAAATGATTTATTTTCTATCAACAGTTTTAGTCCTGGATTTGGCTTAGATTTCGGTGTTGTTTACGAATGGAGACCGAAAAAAGAGAAATTCCAGTACGAAATGGATTGTCAGAAATGGTGGAGAATGGATGTTAACCGTTATAAATTAGCTGTTGGTGCTAGTGTTATTGACGCTGGATTTATCTCATTTAAAAAAGGAGATAAAAACGGACGTTATAACCTAGATATTAAAGATGCTGATATTAACGATTTCAAATTCCCTAATGGTTTACAATCTGTAACCGATACATTACAACAATTATCTACATTACAAGATAATGGTCGTAAAAACTTCGTAATGGGATTACCTACGCGTTTTAATATCTATTTAGATTATAATATTTGGAAAGGTTTTGGTTTGAATTTACAAACTACCATTTCTCCAGTATTTGCTGATAATCAAGTTCACTATCCATCTATGGTTGCTTTCACTCCAAAATACGATCATTCTTGGGTAGGAGTGTATGTTCCAGTTAGTTATGAATTTACTGGTAATTTCAGAGTTGGTACTACATTACGTTTAGGTCCAGTTATCGTGGGATCTAATAACCTACTTTCATTATTTGGTAAAAATGCATCAAATGCAGATGTACATGTAGGATTTAAAATTCCAATTCCATACTCTAGACTTAAAGATAAAGACAAAGACGGAGTATCGAATAAAATGGATCTTTGTAAGAAAGAAAAAGGTAACTGTAAAAGTCAAGGATGTCCTGACCGTGATGGTGATGGTATCGTTGATACAGAAGATGAATGTCCAGATGATGCTGGTCTTGCTGAGTTCCGTGGTTGTCCTGACCGTGATGGTGATAAAGTTATCGATAAATTAGATGCTTGTCCAGACGTACCAGGATTAGCTACTCTTAACGGATGTCCAGACCGCGATGGTGATGGTATTGCTGACCATGAAGATGAGTGTCCAGATGAGCCAGGTGCTGCTGAGTTCAAAGGTTGTCCAGATTCAGATGGCGATGGTATCATGGATAAAGAAGATAAATGTCCTAAACTTGCTGGTCCTAAAGAAATGTTAGGTTGTCCAGATTCAGATGGTGATGGTATCGCTGACCCAGATGATGAGTGTCCTACTATTGCTGGTATCCCAGAATTAAAAGGATGTCCTCAAACAGATAAAGATGGTGACGGTATTAAAGACACTGAAGATAAATGTCCAGACCTTCCAGGTCCAATTGAAAATGGCGGATGTCCATATGCTGACTCTGATGGTGATGGAATTATCGACTTAGAAGATAAGTGTCCTAAAACTCCAGGTGTTAAAGAAAACTTTGGTTGTCCTCCAATCGACGAAAAAGCGAAAGAAGTACTTAAACGTGCATTCGATAACCTAGAGTTCAACACTGGTAAATCTACTATCCGTTCTTCTTCTTACGAGTCACTTAACGACTTAGCAACTTACTTAAAAGAAAATACTATGTACAGCTTATTAATTGAAGGTCATACCGACAATGTAGGTAGCCGTACTAGCAATATTACTTTAAGTAAAAACCGTGCTAATGCCGTTAAAACTTACTTAATAAACAAAGGAGTTTCAAGTAGCCGTTTATTCACTAAGTGGTATGGTCCTGACAAACCAATCGATGATAATAGCACCGAAGAAGGTCGTCAACGTAACCGCCGCGTAGAGATGAATCTTGTGGTTAAAGAATAACCTTTTTAGTATAATTTGAAAAGGGCTTTGCATTTGCAAAGCCCTTTTTTTGTTTAAAATCATTTAGACTTCGCATTTTTGCGTTGCTATAAAATTTCTGTTCGGTCACGTCCCCAAGGCACTTTGGGACGCTCCCTCACATAAATTTCATAGCGCCTAAAACTGCTTTGTCTAAATGATTTTAATTTGGTGAGTGTATGTTTAAAAATATAGACTTCGCATTATGCGTTGCTATAAAATTTCTGTTTATCCCAAAGTACCTTCAGGACGACTTAAAATATTATATCTGATTGAGAATGACTCAATCCCTAGTAATTATCACGAGGGAATTGCAGCTAGAAAAAGATTTTGAGGGGATACTGAAATAAAAAAGCTCTTGAAAAATCAAGAGCTAAAAAATATTAAGAATACTCAAAAGTTAAGGATTCAATCTAAATATATCCCAAGTACCTTGTGCATTTTTCTTGTATAGAATGCGGTCGTGTAAGCGACTAGGTCTTCCTTGCCAGAATTCAATTTCTTCAGGAATTACTCTATATCCACCCCAAAATGGAGGTTTTTCAACTTTTTCAAATTTGAATTTATTCTCGTATTCTTTTACTTTTTCTTCTAATTCATTTCTGCTAGCTATAATCTCACTTTGCTTACTTGCCCAAGCTCCAATTCTACTTTCTAAAGGCCTACTATTAAAGTATTCCATACTTTCAATAATAGAGGTTTTTTCCACCTTACCCGAAATACGAACTTGACGCTCAGCTTCGCACCAGAAGAAACTTAAACAAGCATATGGATTTTCAGCCAATTGTTTACCTTTTCTACTTTCATAATTAGTATAAAAAGTAAAACCATGCTTATCTACATTACGTAGTAATACAATACGTCCAGAGACTTTACCATCCTTACCGGCAGTACTTAAAGTCATCGCATTGGGTTCAACTAAGCCTGCATTAACAACCTCAGTAAACCACTTTTCGAATTGCATGATAGGATCGGGTAGTACATCACTTTCATGCAACTCTTTCTTTCCATAATCTTTACGTAATTTCGAAATAAATTCCTTCATGTTCCCAAAGTTAGTGTTTATTTTTTTACAATTTCGTAATAAATTAGAAAGTATTTAAGTACTTTTGTTTAAATATCATTTATATTATGGAACTAATCGGAAAATTAGAAAGAGTGTTGGATCCGGAAACTGGTCAAGGAAAAAATGGACCTTGGAAAAAGCAACTTTTTGTGGTTGAAACCCTTGGTAACTTCCCTAAAAAAGTAGCATTTCAAGTGTGGGGCGATAAAGCTGATGGATTAGCAAATTTTAGAACAGGTGATATTGTAAAAGTTTATTTCGACCCTGAAAGTCGTGAATTTAATGGTAAATTTTATACAGATCTTAGAGCATGGAGAATCGACGCTGAAAATGGTGCTTCGAACTCTGGTTATACCAACTCTGCTCCATCACCTCAAAATGCACATGTTGACCAAATGCCAAGTTATCAAAATGATGACTTTAACGCATCGTCGCAAGGTATGGATGATGATCTTCCATTTTAAGCCCAAATTTTTTTATTCAATAAAAAAAGCTACTTTTTCGGTAGCTTTTTTTGTTATATGCAATTTACTTCTCGTTCTAATTCTATACCAAACTTCGTTTTAATATCTTCAATAATCTTCGTGCTTAGTTCATAAATATCTTGCCCTTTTCCATTTCCATAATTTACCAAAACTAAAGCTTGCTTGGCATGAACTCCTATGTCGCCGTCTCTAAATCCTTTCCACCCTGCTTTTTCTATTAACCATCCTGCAGGCACTTTAACATCTGTACTTCCTTCTACCGCATAATGTGGCATAGTACTATATTCTGCTAATAATTTCTCGAAATGTTCTTTGCTAATTATAGGATTTTTAAAGAAACTCCCCGAATTTCCAATCTCTGCTGGATCAGGTAATTTACTTTTTCGTATAGCAATCACTACATCACTTATATTCTTTACACTTGGCTTTAATCCACGCGATTCTAACTCATCTTGAATAGCTCCATAACTAGTTTTAAATACGGTAGGATTTTTCTCTAGTCTAAATATAACAGAGCATATTAAATATTGGCCCTTAAATTCTTGTTTAAATACTGAATTTCTGTAATCGAATTTACAATCTTCGGTCTTGAATGTATGTAATTCTTCTTTATCAATATGCCAAGCTTCTAAAGATTCAAATACATCTTTAATCTCAACTCCATATGCCCCAATATTCTGAATAGGAGAGGCGCCAACAGTACCAGGAATTAAGGATAAATTTTCAATTCCACCTAAATTTTGAGCCACACTCCACATAACCAAATCGTGCCAAATTTCGCCACCTCCAGCTTTTACATATATGTGTTTTTCTGTTTCCTCAACAATCTCTATGCCCTTTATTTCGTTTTTAATGATGCTCTGGGTCGGATTTTTTGTAAAGAGTATATTACTACCACCGCCTAAGATAAGAAGCTCAGAATTTTTCTTTATTTCTTTTAAACCTTTTAAATCGTCTAAACTACTAACGATATAGGCATTAGCTGCCTCAACAGCTAAACCAAAAGTATTCCAGTCTTTTAATGAAATGTTATTTAGAGCTTTCATAGTCGCAAATTTCATCCTTTTTTTTACTTTCATGGCAATTCTAGGCTATTTTTGTACACAGACATATGTCAACACCTAAAAAGAAAATAATTATACCTGTAATAAACGACCTAGCAACCGATCAACGTGTGCTTCGTTTATGCCAATGGTGGTACAAAAAAAACTATCACATTATTCTTTACGGAAGAATCTTGCCTAATAGTCCGGAGATGCCTAAAGTACCCTACGAGGTTCATCGTGTTAAGCACTTTTTTAATAAAGGAATGTGCTTTTACGCAGAATATTCAATTCGCTTATTTTTCTTTCTTTTATTTCATAAAAGCGATAAGATTTGGGCTAACGACTTAGATACATTACCAGCTTCTGGATTGGCTAAATGGCTTGGAAAAACGAATATGCTTATTTACGATTCGCACGAATATTTTACCGAAGTTCCAGAATTACAATCAAACCCATTCGCGAAAAACGTTTGGCTTTTCTTCGAACGTACTTTTGTTCCTAAAGTTGATTACGCATTTACAGTTAATAAAAGTATAGCTGATGTTTATACGAAATTGTATGGTATTCCTT
>DATCKI010000149.1:0-4007 GCA_036562365.1 Bacteroidia bacterium
TTTCTATTTCGACAATTTATTACATTACTTCCCAAGTTTAGGTTCGCTTTCTAATTTCATTGAAAGCAAAGATTTTTTAGGAGATTTAGAAATTACATTTGTCGGAACGGCTAACCGAATAAAAGAAATCAGCCATTTCGACTATTTGCAAGCCCTAAACGGACTTTTACAAAGCATTGAAGCGGACATAAAAGGCAATTCGACAGAATATGAAGGTTCGGACTATATCAAAGAACCAATTTATAAAGTATTCAAGGACAAAGAGATCAAGGTTCAGAAAGGTAGCCCTCGAGAAGACGGACAGGAATCTTTGGTTGCCAACGAACCTTGGTATGTTTACAATGCCAACTACGGAACAAGCGAAGAAAAGAAATTTGTGGAGCTGTTTTCAAGACGATTTGAAGGATTGAATCAGAAGTTTGAAAACATTTACCTAATCCGAAACGAAAGAGAAATTAAAATCTTCGACAAACTTGGACGCGCCTTTGAACCAGACTTTTTATTGTTCTGCAAACAACGTGACGGAGAACAAATGACTTTTCAGGTTTTCATAGAACCCAAAGGAGAGCATTTAAAAGGATACGACAAATGGAAAGAAGACTTTTTGAATGAAATCAGAGCAGAACAAAAGACAATCAAAATACATACAGATACCTATTTGATAACTGCTGTACCTTTCTATAATTATAATAATGAAAATGAGTTTAACACAAATATTGAGAACGTGTTGAATGAATAGACTAACATTATTCATCTTGAGTTCAATTCTTTTTACAAAAATTGTAATTGAAAATAGAGAGCTTTACCATCCAAAGAGAAACTTATTTTACTTGCAAGTTATAAAAGAACCCTTGATATAGAATTGAATTATTCTTTCTCCAGATCTTTTTGTTGCAAGTGGTACCATTTGATACTACTATTTAATTCATTTCCTACGATTAAGGAAATGCAGTTTGCGTATATAAATACCAGTAAAATTGGAATAGTTCCAATAGCGCCATAAATGGAGTTATATCTATCGAAACTTCGGAAGAAGAAAGAAACTCCCCAAGAGGCTAACATGGCAATAATAGTACTTAATAAAGCTCCAGGAGAGAAGAATCTAGGTCTATATTTTCGTACAGGAACAATCATGTAGAAAAGCGACATAGATGAATAAATAACTAAAAAAAGAAAAATAAATTTTAGTATATCGATTAGCACAACTTGAAAACCAGAGTTATTATCTAGTCTTAATTCTCCTAGGATTAAGTTAGAAATAGCGAAGATGAAAATACAAAGTATAGACATTATAAAGATAGAGAGTAGCATTAAGAAAGAAATACCTCTAAGTTGTCCGTTGCTACGAGTTTCGGAGATGTTTGCGCTGGTATTCATAGCACGGATAAGAGCCATCATACCATTAGTACTAAAGTAACCTGCAAATATTACGGAAATAGATAATAGTCCTCCGTTTGTATTAAGTACCACGTGGGTAATAGTATCGTCGAGTAGGGTGCTAACTTGCGGGGGCATAATTGAGCCGTAAAGGTCAAGTAATTGTTGTTGGAAACCTTCAATTGGTACAAAAGGAATAAGAGTACAAATGAAGAGGAGGGTAGGGAACAGAGCCATAAAAAAGGTGAAAGTGGCCGCAGCGGCTCTATCTGCGATAGAATTTTCGGTAAGTCCTACATAAAAAGCTCTGACTACATGATAGATAGGAATACCTTCAAAACCGGGCAGACTATGTTTTTTAGCCTGCATAATAATGAGGCGAACAGCTGCGAATTTTTGAAGGTATTGGCTAATAAATTTGAGCATAACTTAGAATGCTTTCAGGCTCAGGTCTAAACTTTTCACACTGTGAGTTAAGGCACCAACAGAGATATAATCGACACCGGTTAAAGCGTATTCTAAGATATTAGATTCGTTAATTCCGCCACTAGCTTCGGTTTCGTATTGACCTTTAATTTTGTTTACAGCTTTTTCAATATTAGCTGGAGTAAAATTATCGAGCATGATACGATCGACACCTCCGTGGAGTAGTACTTGATCGAGCTCGTTAAGGTCGCGCACTTCGATTTCGATTTTGAGATTCAGTTTATTCTTTTTTAGGTAAGCTTTAGCTTTATCAATAGCTTGAGGAATACCACCAGCAAAGTCGATGTGATTATCTTTAATCATCATCATATCGTAGAGGCCAAATCTATGATTAAACCCACCACCAATAAGCACGGCTTGTTTTTCGAGGAAGCGCATATTTGGTGTAGTTTTGCGAGTATCTAATAATTTGGCTTTGGTAGGTTTAATGGTGTCGGCAAGTGTACGAGTTTTGGTAGCTATACCACTCATACGTTGCATGATATTAAGCACAGTACGCTCTATGGTAAGTATACTACGCGAGCTACCTTCAACAATTAAAATTTTGTCTCCTTTTTTTATAGGAGTTCCGTCTTTAATTAGGACTTCAACTTTTAGATTTTTGTCGTACAATTTGAAGATTTCCACGGCTACATCAACTCCGGCAGCCACACCATTTTCTTTAACTAGGAGTTGGGCTTTACCAATAGCGTCTTCTGGAATAGTTGCCAGACTAGTATGGTCGCCATCTCCAATATCTTCTTTTAATACGCGCTTCAAGAAATCTTTTAATTCATCCATCACAAAAACGTTTTTACGAAGGTACCAAAAATGACTCAGCTAGCAATTCTTATTCTTTTTCGAATTTCAAAGAATGTATGGCATCAGTATTTCCTTCTTTACGGAAATAAACCGTTACACGCCATTTTTGTCCTTTGCTGCTTAAATCTCCAATTATATATTTAGAACTAGAAGATTCACTTTTGTGCTTTAAAGTAAAAGGAGCTGGTTTAATTTTATTAAAGAAGTCGCGAACCATAATCTTAGCTTGTGCTTTAGCATAGTTGCCCTCAGTTCCATCAATGTTCAGTTCCACAACACTAACGAAATGATTACTTAATGCCTCTGCATCATTTTTAGATAATGCGTCGGTTACTTGGCTCATTTGAGCGTGTAATAAGGTAATATTTAGTATTAGGGTTAGAACTAACCAAAATTTTTTCATTTTTTGTTGTTCTTTTGTTTGTTACTTTGTTGTTATGCTAATTGAACTACTCTCCATAGGAAAAACCCAAGATGAAGAAATTCGTAAGCTTCTTCAAATATATCACAAAAAGCTTGCCAAATATGTTAAATTTATTTCTACTGAGAAAGAGGTCAGTGGAATTAAAAAGAATATTAGCCCATCTGAACGTTCTAACTTAGAGGGTAAATTTATCTTAGAATATGTTAAAAGCGACGATTACCTCATCTTGCTTGATGAAAATGGAAGCACTTTTAGCTCTGAAAAATTTGCCGAACACGTTCAAAAAATCCTTAATAGAGGCCGAAAAAAGGTGGTTTTCGTTATTGGTGGACCTTACGGCTTCTCGCCTGAAGTTTATACTCGTGCAGATGAAAAAATCTCCCTTTCGGCTATGACTTTCACCCACCAAATGGTGCGTTTATTCTTCACTGAACAGCTGTATAGAGCTTTCACTATCTTAAATAATGAACCTTATCATCATAGCTAAATGACTCAAATTAAAAATATTATTTTCGATTTTGGAGGAATTCTTCTCCCAGTGAATTACGACAATATCAGCAATGGTTTTGAGCGCATGGGAGTAGGTAATGCTAAAGATTTTTACTCGCAACAAACTCAAGTAGACATCTTCGACCAAATTGAACGTGGGCAAATTTCTGGAGCAGAATTTCTATCAGAATTGCATCAAAAAATTTCTAACCATTCTGAATTGGAAATTTTGGAAACTTGGAATAGTATTTTGGGCGAATTACCCGATTTTATCCCTAGTTTTCTCAGTAAAGTTTCGCAACATTATAAAATTTATCTGCTCAGTAATACAAACGAATTGCACCAAGTTGTTTTCGAAAAGAATATCAAAGAACGCTTTCATGAAAATTTAAGCGATTGGTTCGAAAATGTTTATTATAGTCACTTAACC
>DATCKI010000150.1:0-8885 GCA_036562365.1 Bacteroidia bacterium
GATCTAATGAAATTGAATATATTTCAAAGCCTTTAGCATTTTTAAACTCAGCATTTTTATACTTATTATAGCTATTAACAAGAAAAGGGCTTTCCATTCGGCACGGCCTACACCATGATGCCCAAAAGTCGACCAATAATATTTTCCCTTTAAAATCCGTTGTACTTATAAAGTCACCATCTTTATTAGGTAAATTGATAGCTATAATTTCAGAACCTTCATTAAGTTCAAGCTCCATACTCTTTGGAGTGAAGTGACGATATAGAAAGGCGCCAATTAAAGCAACAATTGCAATACCTATAAATATGTAATTCAAATATTTCTTCACAGAACAAAAGTAATCATTTATAGTTTTTTTTAATGTTATTGACGAATAGAATCTGTTATTCCTACTTTTTTTAGGAACTTCGCACTAATTTTTTGAGTAATATGATAAATTTTGAGAGAAAAATTCTAGATAATGGCCTCCGAGTTTTGGTAAATACCGACACCACCACCCAATTAGTTACGGTGAATGTACTTTACAACGTTGGCGCTAGAGATGAAGAGGAAGAGAAAACAGGCTTTGCGCATTTATTTGAACATTTAATGTTCGAAGGTTCTAAACATATTCCACACTTCGATAAACCCGTGGAAGATGCAGGAGGCTCTTCGAATGCTTTTACTTCTAACGATATCACGAATTATTATATCACTCTTCCTGCTGTTAATATTGAAACAGCATTTTGGCTTGAAAGCGACCGTATGTTGGAACTTGACTTTAGTCAGGAAAAGTTAGATGTACAGAAAAAAGTAGTTATTGAAGAGTTTAAAGAACGTTACTTAAATAATCCATACGGAGATGTTTGGCATAAATTACGTAGTTTATGTTATAAAAAACATCCGTATAAATGGCCTACTATTGGAATTAGCACCCAACATGTAGCAGATGCAACCCTAGATTATGTGAAGGAATTCTTCTATACCCACTATGCACCTAATAATGCTATTCTTGTAGTAAGCGGAAATGCAAGTGCTGAACAGGTATTCGAACTAGCAGAAAAGTGGTTTGGACCTATCCCTGCTCGTACCATTCATCCTAGAAATTTACCTCAGGAAGACGAACAAACCGAAGCTCGCTTGATGAAAGTTGAAGCCAAAGTGCCTAAAAATATGCTCTATATGGCTTTCCCTATGCCTGGATTTGATAGAGATGGATACCATGCCGTTGATTTTCTTACTGAAGTATTAGGCTATGGAGAAAGCTCTCGTTTATTCGAAAGTTTAGTGGTGCAACAACATATATTTGACGATATTTCAGCCTATGTTTTTGGTTCTTTGGATGATGGTTTAGCTATTATTAGCGGTATGCCATCAGAAGGAGTTAGTTTTGAAGATGCGGAAGCTAAAGTTTGGGAACAAATTGAAAAACTTTATACAGAACAAATTTCTGAAACAGAAATAGCTCGTTTATTAAATAAAGCTGAAACAAGCGAAGCTTACGAGTTAGATAGCACTCAAAACAGAGCTTTAAAATTGGCTATGTTCGAAAATATTGGCGATGCAGCAAGAGCAAATACTATGCGCGATCGCTATAAAGCTTTAACACCTGAAATTTTAATGGAAACCGCGAAAAAGTATTTCGTGAAATCTAAGTCCAACGTTCTTCAATACAAAGCCATTTAAGATGAAGTTAGATAGAAGTATTCAACCAGAAATTAAGTCGGTTATCGACTTAGACTATATTAAACCTGAATTAAAATTCGGTAAAAACGGAAATAGATATTACGTGTTTTCGGGCGGACAAGCAGAAACCGTACGTATTGAAGCTGTTTTAAATGGTATAGCTTATCCAGAGCATAATTTAGCTGTTAATTATGCCATGGATCTTTTAACCAGAGGTACAAAGTCTAAATCAGCATTTGAAATTAATCAATTGCTAGATTTATATGGAGCATTTCTTTCAACCGAAACTGTAAAAGACAGAAGTTCTATCGTGCTTTTTACTTTGAAAAAGTACTTGAACGATGCACTCCCTTTGATGTGTGAAATTCTTTCTGAGGCAAGTTATCCTGAGTCTGAAGTTCATTTACTCAAGAAAAGTGAAGTAAATCAGTTTAAAATTAACTCTCGCAAAACTTCTTTTGTTGCTGAAAGAAATTTCATGCGTTTACTTTATGGAACTTCGCATCCATATGGTAAATTCTCTGAACTTGAAGATCATGAGAATATAAGTCGTGACACCATTTTAGATGCCTATAATAATCGAATAATGGCTGGAGGGGCTTTATTCATGATTTCTGGTAATATTTCTGAATCTGAATTTGAAGCTATAGATAATGTATTATCTAAATTGAATATTTCTGATTTAAAAGGCTCTGACGTGGCTTGGTATCAAGCTCCAGAAATTAGTCGAAATGAGGATTTTAAAGAAGTGGAAGATGCTGTTCAAACAAGTTTACGTGTAGGACGAGTTTTGCCTATTTCTGGCGCAGAAAATATGGCCGTAGCTTCGATTACTAATGTGCTTTTTGGGGGATATTTTGGAAGTCGTTTGATGAGCAATTTGCGCGAAAAAAATGGATTTACTTATGGAGTAGGAAGCGGTTTTATAACAATGAAACATACTCATCTATGGACCATTAGAACCGAAGTTGGAAAAGAAGTAGCAAAAAATGCCTTGGCTGAAATTTATAAGGAATTAGAAATACTTCAGAATAATATTCCTTCTGATGAAGAACTGCTTCGCGTTAAGAGATATTTATCCGGAAATTTGGTTGGTAAATTCGAGAATATTCACAGTTTACCCGTGCACTTTAGAAATATAATACTTAGAAATGAGCCTTTCGATTTTTATAAAACTATGGCTCGAGAAATAAATAAAGTTAGACCAGAACAAATCAGTAAATTTGCACTTGATAATTGGAAAAAAGAGCATTTATCTGAATTAAGTGCTGGTGCAAAATAGTTATGTCGGTCTTATCTGAAGCAAAAAAAACTTGGAAGCTTTCTATTCCCATCATACTGGGTGAAATGACACAAATGAGTCTCGGAATCATCGATAATATGATGGTTGGGGCTATATCTTATAAACACTTAGCCGCTGCAGCTTTGGTTTTAAGTGTAATGAATATACCTTTTGTATTGGGAATTGGAGTTACTTTTTCTGTTTCTCAATTAGTTTCTATGGCTAATGGTCAAAGAGATGGATTTAAAGTCTCTCATTATCTATACAACGGATTTTGGTTAAGTGCTATAGTGGCAGTTTTAATCGCTGTTTTCTTACATGGTAACCTGTGGATTTTAGATCACTTGAAACAAGATCCTGAAGTGGTAACTTTAGCTAAGCCTTATTTTATTATTATGGCTTATTCTACTATTCCTATGCTTTTGTTTTTGGGCCTAAAGCAGTTTACAGACGGATTAGAAAAGACTAAAACAGCATTTATTTTAAGTGTAGCTGCAATGCCAATAAATGTAGTCTTAAATTGGATTATGATTTATGGAAACCTGGGTTCCCCTAGATTAGAATTAGTTGGCGCCGGTATTGCTACACTAATAACGCGCGTTGTAATTTTCATCGTATTACTCGTGATCGTTTTTACACATCCAACATTCAGAAAATATATTGCTGTAAAAGGTTCTCAATGGAAAATTAAATGGCAAACTTTTAAAGATTTGCTTCATATTGGTGTGCCTACAAGTTTACAAGCAGGTATGGAATCTGGGGCTTTTGCTGTATCAGGAATCATAATTGGTACTATTGGTGCCGTTGAACAAGCTGCTCATCAAATTGCATTAAGTTGTGCCGCATTTACCTTTATGGTTTCGTTCGGATTAGCGCAGGGGGGGAGTATCCGTATTAGTAATGCATTTGGACGTAATAATTGGAATGAAATAAACCTTATAGCTAAAAGTACCGTTTTAAGTGGTTTAGCTTATGGTATTTTAACCTCTATATTCTTTATAGTTACAAGAAAATCTTTGCCTTGGGCATTTACTCAAGATCAAGAAGTAATTGGCATTGCAAGTATTTTGATGTTGTTTGCAGCAATTTTCCAAATTTCTGATGCTACACAAGCAATTGGTGTAGGGAATTTAAGAGGAGTGAAAGATGTACGAATCCCTACTTTATTAGTTGCTTTTAGTTATTGGGTAATCGGTTTGCCTGTAGGTTGTTTATTAGCCTTTACTTTCAACTTAGGTGCAATTGGTATTTGGTTAGGCTTCTTAGCCGGTTTAAGCTGCTCTAGTACTTTATTAAATATTCGCTTTTTTAGGAAAAACAAAAAGAGAGACTAATTAGTCTCTCCATATTTTATCCTTATATTTTATTTGTAGCGATTTAAACTCGCTCTCTGATACAATTCTATTTCCTGACCCATCATTCATATTTACTACTCCATAGGCACTTGGTGTTCCTGAAATGAATGGGAATAAGTAAATATACTTTTTAGGTGGCTGTTGTACTGGTTTCGACTTCATTTTAGCTAATGCTAATGCTTCTTTTCTTCTTTTGGCAGCTTCTTCTGCTCTTTTAGCTTCTTCTTCAGCAAATTTCTTTTGCGCTTCTGCACTTTGTTGTTTGCGCTTAGCATCTTCTTCTGCTTTACGCTTAGCTTCTGCTGCTGCAATCTCTGCCTGACGTTTAGCGTCTTCTTCTGCTAATCTACGAGCTTCCTCTTCTGCCTTCTTACGAGCAGCTTCCTGCTCTGCAGCTAGTCGAGCAGCTTCTTGTTCTGCTTTTTTACGAGCTTCTTCTTCAGCCGCAGCTTTCTTAGCTTTTTCTGCCTCTAACTCAGCCAAGCGTTGTTGCTCTTGTTGAGCTTTTAATTCAGCCTCTCTTCGAGCTTTCTCTTCAGCTTCTGCTTTTGCTTTTTCAGCTGCAAGTCTTTCAGCTTCTTCTTTAGCTGCCGCTTCTTTCGCCGCTTTTTCCGCTGCTAAACGCTCAGCTTCAGCCTTAGCCTCAGCTTCTTTACGTGCTTTTTCTTCGGCTTCTTTAGCTGCTTTCTCAGCTGCTATTTTGTCGGCTTCTGCTTTTAATATATTATCAATTTCGCTTATTTTAGCTTGAGGTGCAGTTTCGTTTGGTTTTGCAGTTTTAGCTTCTGTAAACGCAGCCTTGGCTGCATTATAATCCTTGGCAGCAAAAAGTTGTTCACCTTTGGCCATTGCAGCCTCGTATTTAGCCTGAATTTCTTTTTCTTTAGCAGCAAGAGCTTGTTGGTTTTTCAATCCTTCTTCAGCTTCTTTCTTCTTTAATTTAGGTTCAGCTTCGTTCGGTTTTAAAGTAGCTGCTTTATCAAAACCTTGTATAGCTGCTTAATAATTTTTAGCTGCAAGATCATTCTTTGCAGAAGCCATTACTTGGTCATATTCTTTTTGAATTTCAGCTTCTTTTGCTTTCTTTTCAGCTTCAGCTGCTATTAAAACTTCAATTTCGCTAAGTTTAGTTTTAGGTAGCTCTTCTGTTGGCTTTAAATTGGCTGCTTCTTGATATGCTGCTTTAGCATCGCTTAGTTTTCCAGCTTTTAAAGCTGTTTCCCCTTTAGATAGTGCTGCTGTGTATTTATTTTGTAATTCAGCTTCTTTTGCTTTAGCAGCATTTTCCTCAGCAATTAGCTTATCTATTTTAGCAATTTGCGAAGTAGGATAAGCTTCTCCAGCTTTTAATTTTAAAGCTTCGGTATATTGTTTTTTAGCCTCTTCTAACTTAGTTTCTCCAAAATTACGATCACCTTCTACTATAAAGGCTTCGTATTTAGCATTTAGTTCTTTTTCTTTTGCAATCTTATCAGCTTCTGCTTTTTCAGCTGCTTCAACTTCGGCTATTTTTGTTTTAGGAGCTGTTTCATTTGGTTTTAAACCAGCCGCTTCTTTATAGGCGTCTTTAGCTTCTGCATAATTTTTAGATTTAAAGGCATTGTCGCCTTTACTCATAGCAGCAGCGTATTTATCATTAAGTTCTTTTTCTTGCTGTTTTTTAGCTTCTTCTTCTTTTATTTTAGCTTCAGCATCTTGAAGTTTCTGCGTTGCAGTAGGGTCACCAGGTTTTACTCCTAAGGCTTCGTTATAAGCATTTTTAGCCCCAACATAATCTTTAGAGCTCATGCTTTTATCACCTTTAGCAATAGCAGCGTCGAATTTAGCTTTTGCCTCTTTCTCTTTGTTTGCAGCGGCAATTGCATCGTCACATTCTTTTATCTTTTGCTTAGGATATTGTTCAGTTGGTTTCAACGCAGCTGCAGCATTATAAGCTGTTTTAGCTCCAGCAAAGTCGCCAGCAGCAAAAGCTTTATCAGCTTTTTCGATTTCAGCTTTATACTTGTTTTCGTTAGCAACTAAATTGTCAATTTCCTTAATTTTAGCTGGAGGAACTGGCTCATTAGGTTTTAATTTAGCAGCTTCTTGGTACGAGGTTTTAGCAAATTCGTAGTTTTTATCTGCTAAAGCTTTTTCTGCTTTAGTAATAGCTTCATTATATTTTGCATTAAGTGCTGCTTCTTCTTTTTTACGTCGTTCTTCTTCTTCGGCCTTACGAACTTGTTCTTCGTATTCAGCTTGAAGTTTTGCCATTTGAGCAGCTTTTGCTTTAGCTTCTTCGGCTTTTTGAGCTTCTTCTGCAGCTATAGCTTTCGACTTTTCTGGATCTAATTTTTTCTTTTGTAAAGCTATACTCGCAAATTCTGATTTGTCGAATTCAAACGCATATAAAACTTGATTAAATTTCAATGTGGCATCTATTTTAGATCCATCAGGACCTCCTGGATAAGTCTTAGTTAAATATATAGGTAAGGCTTCGGCATTTAATCCATCGCTCACTGCTTCGGCGGGTACATTGGTTAAAATTTTGATTTTTCTGGTAATATAACCCGACTGAGTAATGGTAATAATGTACTCAGCATTTAAGTCTAAGTCTAAATCGAATGCCCCAGACGATGAAACATTCACAGTGCCAGCACTTCTTCCGTTTTTTTCTAGTTTAACGGTAGCTCCACTTATGGTACCAGTTTCTAAAGATAACTGACCATCTATGCTTAACTTATTCTGTGAATAAAGCATTACACTTGCACAAAAGAAAGTGCAGAGCAATATATTTAAACGCAAATATTGATTAATAGAGGCTCTCAAATTCAAATACAGTAAAACACACACTTAAACGGCGAAAATACTAAAAAATTATAATTATTTCAATCTTTATTGTTACGATTTACATAAAAAATAAGCTTGAGAGCCTTTTAGTATTTCGTTTCAAAATGTATCTTTGCTCCCTTGTAAAAACTAGATAGATAAAATGACTAAGGTTAAGATTTCCTTGCCAGATGGTTCTGTAAGAGAATACGATAGTGGCGTAACCGGTAAACAAGTGGCTGAAAGTATCAGTCGTGGCCTTGCACAAAAAGCATTGGCTGTTGAAATAAATGGAGTGATTCGTGATTTGAATCAACCTATTACCGAAGATATTGCACTTACGATTCTCACCTGGGATAGTAATAATGGTAAACAGGCTTTTTGGCATTCAAGTGCCCATATTTTAGCTGAAGCAGTGCAAGCTCTTTACCCTCATGCTAAATTTGGGATTGGTCCATCTATCGAAAATGGATTCTATTATGATATCGATTTTGGAGACTCGGTTATCAAAGAAGAAGATTTAGCCGTTATAGAAAAGAAAATGGCCGAAATGGCTGCTAAAAATAGCACCTTTACTCTTTACCCTGTTTCTAAAGCCGAAGCTCTTGATTACTATACGAATACTTACGATAATGAATATAAACGTGAGTTAATCGAAAATTTGAATGATGGAGAGATTACTTTCTGTCGACAAGGCGATTTTGTTGACCTTTGTAGAGGTGGACATATTCCTGAAACCGGTTTGGTGAAAGCGGTTAAGCTTACCAATATCGCTGGTGCTTACTGGAGAGGAGATGAGAAAAATAAAATGCTTACACGTATTTACGGAATCTCTTTCCCTAAGAAAAGCATGTTAGATGAATATTTGGTAATGCTTGAAGAAGCTAAAAAACGTGATCACCGTAAATTAGGTCGTGAACTCGAATTATTCACTTTCTCGAATAATGTTGGGGCTGGTTTACCTTTATGGTTACCTAAAGGTACCGAATTACGTGAGCGTTTAGAAAACTTTATGCGTGCAGCTCAAAAGAAAATGGGTTACTTACCTGTTGTGACTCCGCATATAGGTAATAAACGTCTTTATATTACAAGTGGACACTACGAGAAATATGGAAAAGATAGTTTCCAACCTATCTTAACTCCTGAAGAAGGTGAAGAGTATTTCTTAAAACCTATGAACTGTCCGCACCACTGCGAAATATACAAAACTAAGCAACGTTCGTACAGAGATTTACCACTTCGATTTGCAGAGTTTGGTACAGTTTATCGCTATGAGCAGAGTGGGGAATTGAGTGGTTTGACAAGGGTGCGTGGATTTACTCAAGATGACGCTCATATTTTCTGTCGTCAAGACCAAGTGAAAGAAGAGTTTATGCAAGTAATCGACTTGGTATTATTTGTGTTTAAAGCATTGAATTTTACTGAATATACTGCTCAAGTAAGTTTACGTGATAAAGAAAATCGTTCTAAATATATAGGAGCCGAAGAAAACTGGGAAAAAGCGGAAGCGGCTATTATTGAAGCAGCTACTGAAAAAGGTTTACCTACGGTAATTGAATATGGCGAAGCGGCATTCTATGGACCGAAATTGGACTTTATGGTGAAGGATGCAATTGGCCGTAAATGGCAGTTAGGTACTATTCAGGTAGATTATAACCTGCCAGAACGTTTTGAATTAGAATACGTTGCTTCTGATAACTCGCGTGCGCGTCCGGTTATGATTCACCGTGCACCATTTGGAAGTTTAGAGCGATTTGTAGCGGTATTAACCGAGC
>DATCKI010000156.1:0-3446 GCA_036562365.1 Bacteroidia bacterium
GAGGTGTATAGTTCTAAATACGCTACATATTTTACGGATATTAATAAAGGATTTAATTTGCTGGATATTGTTAGTATCGAAAATCAATAGTCCTTATTATAACACAACAAAAAAGCACCAATATTCTTGGTGCTTTTTTTATATCTAAACGTTAAGTATTCTACTTAATTCCAAGCAATTCTACTTCGAAAATTAAAGTACTATTTGGACCAATTTCTTTAGAAATTTGTTCTTCACCATATGCTAAATGTGGTGGGATGGTGAATTTAAATTTACTTCCAACTGGCATTAATTGCACTCCTTCAGTCCAACCAGTAATAACGCGGTTTAATGGAAAGCTAGCTGGTTGACCTCTATTTACAGAGCTATCAAATACTTCGCCATGAATAGTTGTACCATGGTAATGACAAGTAACTGTATTTTTTGCGGTAGGTTTCTCACCTTCACCCATTACCAATACTTCGTATTGTAATCCACTCTCTAAAGTTACTACACCGTCTTTTTTAGCATTTTCAGCCATAAATTCTTGACCTTCTTTTAAATTTTTCTCGGCCAATTCTTTTCTGCGTTTAAATAATATATCAGCTACGCCCATTGTATTTCATTTTTGCAAATATACGTTACTTATTTAAAATGATTCAAAGTCTAATAATTGTATAATAAAAACCTAAAACTGACTTAAATTTCATAATAGAATAACATATAGACTATGCTTATCATTACCTTTGCGGCATGTTACCAAAGCCATTCATACAAAACACTAGCAATATCAAGAATTTCTTGTTGAGCCAGTACTTTTATGATGGTTTTAAAATTACGCTTGGGGTAATTTTACCCGCTATTGTATTATATTTCACGGGGCATCCGGTAGTTGCTGTAACGGCTTCTCTTGGGGCTCTTTTTGCGTCCATCCCCGATAATCCTGGTCCACCACACCACAAACGGAATGGGGTTCTTGCAGCGGTTGGACTTAACTTCTTAATGGCCATTATAATTGGATTTACCAACTTCTCTACCACCCTTTTAGCTATTGAAATTTTTGCTTTTACTTTCATTTTTACACTAATATCCGTTTATGGAGTTCGTGCTAGCGCAGTTGGTACAAGCGTTCTTCTTGTAATGATTATTACTATGGACCAACATATGAGCTGGGATAAAACACTCATTTATGCTGGTGTTACTTTAGCAGGTGGACTATGGTATGCAGCATTAAGCTTAGCACTTAATACCATCTTTCCATTTAGAACAGCTGAACAAATTCTTGGGGAATGTATTCAATCCGTTGCCGAATACATAGAAATTAAATCTAATTTCTATACTAAAAACCCTAATATTGAACTCCAAACTAAAAATCTACTCGAAAAACAAGTTAAGATTAATGAGGAATTCGACCATGTTCGTGAAATCCTCTTCAAAACTCGTAAACTAATTAAAGACCCTAGCCCCGACGGTAATAGGCTTATTATCTCATTCGTTGACTTAGTTGATCTATACGAACGAGTGATGGAATCCTACCAAAACTATACCATCATCCAAAAAAACTTCGGAGATAGTAAGTTACTTCCAATATTTCATTCCTGTATTAAAACACTTTCTATCGATCTTAATACACTCGGGGAAGGCATACATAATCACGAAAAAATAGTATATAAATCAACCGCAAATCAACAAATTGAAAATCTAAAATTAGAATTAGACAAAGTAGCTTCAACCGGAGTTGACACGGAAATTTTAAATAAGATTTGGAAAAATATTTTGCGCATAAATCAGCGTATTCAATTAATATACGAATATCAAAGTGCCCCTAAATCCATTCCAGAAGAACGATTAAATGGTTTTGAAATATTCGCACCAGAACAAAGTTTTAAATGGGAAAAATTAAAGAACAATTTGAGTTTACGCTCATCCATGTTCCGACATTCCATACGTATTTCCATTTGCTTTCTAGTTGCTTTCCTTATTGCTCGTTATGTTTCTCAAGGTGAATATAGTTACTGGATTTTATTAACTCTATTGGTCATTCTAAAACCCGCTTATAGTCAAACTAAAAAACGAAATTACGAACGTATTATTGGAACTATTTCTGGTGGAGCTTTAGGCGTTGCAATTCTTTACTTTATCCATGATAAAACTATTTTATTCTGGTTATTGGTATTCTTTATTTTAGCTTCTTATAGCTTTACTAGACTAAGATACGTAGTTTCGGTTTTCTTTATGACGCCTTATGTGCTCATACTTTTCGACTTTGTATCTGAGGCCGATTCTATTTCTTTAATCTCTGAACGTGTTCTTGATACTTTAATTGGAGCAGGATTAGCAGCAACTGCATCATTTATAATTCTTCCAAACTGGGAAGCCTATAATCTAAAAAAACTCAAAGCCGATTTAATATATCATAACATTAAATATTTAACAGCTGCAGCTCAATATAATCCACATGATTTAGAAAATATTCGTAAGTATAAATTTGCACGTAAAGAAGTTAATATTAGTGTATCAAACTTAACTTCAGCGCTTCAACGTATGTTGAACGAACCTAAAAGCAAACAAAAATTGGTGAATGAAACCAATAGATTTATCGTGCTTAATAACTTTTCCATGTCGTTAACTGCCGGGATTATTACCGAAATTACTGAAAACGGTGGTTTAACTGAAAATCAATTATCGTTTATTGAAACAGCAATTGAAAATTTACAAATGACTCTTCGTCAACTCGACGATCAAATGAATTTCCCTGAACCTCTTGAAGCTAAAGCTCGAGAATCTAAAGATAATGAGCACGAAAAACTCTTTAGAACTATTGCTAAAGCAAGCAAAGATATATTAGTATTAAGTAAACAATTTTAAGGTAGAATTAATGCTACCTTTGCAGCATGATTCATTTTCCAGAAAATATACAAGCGGGTTTAAAAAATATGGGGATTACCAAACTAAATCCGTTACAAGAACAATGTTTAGAAATAATTAGCAAAGAAAAAGAGGTAGTAATACTCTCTCCTACTGGTTCTGGAAGAACTCTTGCATTTGCATTACCTATTCTTTCTGAGATAAACCCGAATTATACAAATAAAATTCAGGCTTTAATTCTTGCCCCATCGCGCGAACTTGCGCAACAAATAGAACAAGTAGTTAAAGCAACTCGTAGTGGTTTTAAAGTGAATTGTTTTTTCGGCGGACACGAAATGCGCTTCGAAAAACAAAGTCTAACACAACCACCACACATACTCATTGGTACTCCAGGACGTATAGCCGATCACTTTAGACGTGGTACTATTAACGGAAAAAGTATTGAGTTTTTAGTAATTGATGAGTTCGATAAATCGCTAGAAATTGGTTTTAAAGACGATTTAAGTTATATCAGAACTCAATTACCTAATCTCAAAAAGAAAGTTCTAACTTCAGCTACAGCTATGAATGAAATCCCAGATTATATTTTAGACGGGAAA
>DATCKI010000174.1:0-2641 GCA_036562365.1 Bacteroidia bacterium
AAACCATCAATTTTTCCAGCTTTTAATAAGCCCAAACCAACAGAAATACTGTTATTTGGCTTACTCATAAGTGCTCTCATGGGCGAGTCACCCATTTCGATTACTTCTGGAGCGTGGAATATACTAACTGCATTTTCATCAATACCATAAGAGGATAAACCTGTCTTGATAACATTCTCATCGCCGATTAGAACGAGGTGAATTTTATCAGACAAGTTCTTCAAAACGAGCTTTACGCCCTCAAAATTGCAATTTGGGGCGAAATCTCCTCCTGCTATATCTAGTCCTATGACTATCTTAGACATTAAGCCTCTTGCTTAGCTTCTACCATCAATTTACCGTTATAGTAAAGATTTCCCTCTACCATATAAGCACGGTGACGACGGTGAACAGCGCCTGTTGTAGGACAGGTAGAAAGAGTTGGTGCTTCAGCTTTGTAGTGAGTACGTCTCTTAGCTGAACGTGTTTTCGAGTGTCTGCGTTTTGGATTTGGCATGACTATCTAATTTTTAAAAATTGAACACAAATATAATAACTATTTGGAATCTCCATTCTTCAGTTTGCGTAAAGCTTCCCATCTAGGATCAAGCACCTCATCATCAGCCTCATTATCGTCTTCCGGTGCAGCTTCTATTATTGACTCCACTTCGGTTGCCAAATACTGCGCCATAATTTCTTTATCACAAGACTCAAGAGGTTCTCCATCCTCACAATTACGTTTTACGGGCTCCGCAACTTTCAATAATTCGAAAATATATGGCGCTACATCTAATTCGTAAGCGTGCTTAGGTAACACTATGATATCGTCATCATTACCTTCTTCCTCAAACTCATCACCATGTTTTGCAACCATAGTATGCTTTACAGCAAGATCGTAACGAAGCGGATTTAAACATAAATCACAATCATAGATCGCTTTACCTGCAATGTCGAACTTCAAAACTAACATATTCGCGTCTTTGAATAACTCCAATTTCACCGAAAAATTAGCTTTTTTCCATTCAACACCACCAAACTGATCAAAGAACTCCGTTCCAATCTCCCATTCATACGCGTGAGCCCCGTACTTTAAGCCTTCAAACTCTATTAGAAACTCACTTTTTCTGCGCATATTACAGGAAATTGGGCGGCAAAGATAGGAATTTATTCTAAAAAACAAAAATAGATGGAGGGTTAAAATAGGGTTTGTTTCATAGCTACTCCACCCATTTCTCAATCATTTGACTTATCGCTCTTTGTAATAATAATTTAGGTAAATCACGAATGGTTATGATATTAGGAACGAAGAAAATAAATAATGGCGGACAAGCCGCCATTACCAAATTAATATTGATTATTTTCTAATATAGTTAAACGCGTTCATTAGTTACATTTATGCACACGAATTAAAGGCAATGACAAATTACAAGTCAGAAATAATTTTTACTTATTATCTCGTCCTAAATCTTTAAATGCCTCTCCCAAGCCATTCATATCACTTTCAAACTCATCTTTAAAATCTTCCCAATTATCCGAAGCCTTTTCACCCTGACGTTCTAATTTATTACGTAACTTGGCATTTTCAGACTCTAATTTGGCAATTGAATTTTCTAACTTCGTTTTTGCCTCGCCCTTTAAGCCTTTTGCTTCTTCCTTCATCTCTTCAATTTTTCGATCGTTTTCGTCTAATTTACTGTTTACGTCGTTTCTAAAATCGTCGAATTCTTTTTGTGCATTAGCAATTGCTTCTTCTGTTTCTTGTTTTGCGGTTTCTGCTGTTTCTTCAGCTTTTTTTGCCGTATCTCCGCATGATGTAATTGCAAAAATTGATAATAATGCTAATATTCCAATTGACTTTTTCATAATAATTAATTTTGGTTTAGCCCTAAATTACGACATTACGACCAGGTTTTAAAATTCACTATCAACACTTTACAATTTATTCACATTGTTGGAATTTTTCCACACCGATGGCGCAAGCTTCCTAAATTGTGCCAGCAAGCTTCCAAGTTTGAGCCAGCAGCTTATGCCTACAAAAAATCTACTATTAAATGCTGAAAGAACTTACATTTGTGCATGATTTGGACTATCGAAAACCTATCTGAACTGGATAATGTGGCTCAAGAATTAGTTAAACTATTCGACCACAATAACTTATTTCTACTATATGGCCCCATGGGAGCCGGTAAAACGACTCTAAGTGCCGCTATATTAAAAGCAACGGGTAGTAAGGATACAGCTAGTAGTCCCACCTACAGCATTGTAAACGAATATCATCTTCCGAATAATAAAAAATTATATCATTTCGATTTATATCGTCTAGAGGACCCGTCGGAGTTAGAGGATATAGGATTTTACGAATATTTAGACAGTGGTAATATTTGTTTAATTGAATGGCCCGAAAGAGCCGAACATATTTTATTAGGCGAAAAGCACATAAAAATTTCTATAGCACTTCAAGAAGGAAAAAGAATCATTACCTTTGAAGAAAATAGCTACATTTAAGCAACCTTAACGGATAATTTGTCATTATGCTTCAATCGGGTATTCAATCTGGATCTGTAATTCTTCCTAAAGAAGAAATGTTAGAAATCAGTCGCTCTCTACAAGGTGCCATTATTGGTATCCCTAAAGAAACTACCTTTAAAGAAAATAGAATTGC
>DATCKI010000176.1:0-4008 GCA_036562365.1 Bacteroidia bacterium
GTTCTAACCCTATTCAAAATAATGAATATGGTAAAATCATAAATCAAAGGCATTTTAATCGATTAACTAGTTATTTAAGCGATGTAAATGTAATTTATGGAGGTACATACGACCTTGATTCTTGCAAAATTGCTCCCACTATTGTAGAGCCTAAAAATATAGATTCTGCTATTATGAATGAAGAGATTTTTGGACCTATTATGCCAATTATCACATTCAAAACTGTTGAAGAGGTTATAGCTAAAGTAAAAAGCAAATCGAAACCTTTAGCACTTTATATTTTTAGTAATAAAGAAGCATTTACAAACCAGATTTTACAACACACGTCTTCGGGCGGTGTATGTATAAACGATGTAATAATGCATATGACCGGTGCAAGCTTACCATTTGGTGGCGTGGGCGATAGTGGAATTGGCGCTTATCACGGTAAATTCTCTTTTGATACGTTTAGTCATAAAAAAGCAGTATTACACCGTCAATTCTGGCTAGATGCACCTTTAAGATACCCACCATTCAATAAGATTCCTTTATCATTATTAAAGAAATTATTAAAGCACGTTTTATAAAATAAAAGTCAATAATTTCCGTTTTACTACGTTTTGCATACCTTCGCAATAATGATTAAAACTTACCTAGCTAGCATTTCTGTATTTTGTTTATGCACTATTTCAAGTGTTGCACAAACAGGTGGAAAATCTGCATTTTCTTTTATGAAAATGCCATTTTCTGCACGTGCTGAAGCTATAGGTGGAAGAGCATACAGCTTACTTGATGACGATGTTTCTTTATACCTACAAAACCCTGCGTTAATCAACGAAAAAATGCACCATTCCTTGTCTGTTGGTTACGAAAGCTATTTTGGAGGAACAAATATTGCATCTGTATCTTATGGACGTCATTTTAACAAAATTGGCACCTTTGCAGGTGGTATTCAATACGTAAATTATGGGCGCTTTACCGCAGCGGATGAAGCCGGTAATATCACAGGGAAATTCACGGCCGCTGACTATATGCTTTCAGGTGGTTTTAGCAGAGGCTTTGGTAAATACTTTAGTTTAGGGGTGAATATGAAATTTGCTGTTTCGCAATATGAATCGTACACCTCGATTGGATTAGGATTTGATGTTGGCGCAGCATACATAAGTAAAAGCAGATTATTCGTTACTACTTTATTAGTTCGCAATGCAGGATTCCAAATGAAGGCCTTTACCCAAGGTTTAAGAGAACCCCTGCCCTTCGAATTTAGCGTAGCTGCTTCGCATGAATTTGGCAAAGTACCAATTCGATTAAGCGTTTCAGCTCATAATTTACAACAACCTAACTTAACCTTTATAAATCCCGACGAAACCACTCAACTCGATTTAAGTGGTCAACCAACTGTAACTCAACCCAAATTAGGGCAAAAAATAATGAGCCATTTCGTAATTGGAGCTGAAATATTCCCATTTAAGAAATTGATTTCAGTAAGAGTAGGATACGATTTCTTAAGAAGGTACGAAATGAAAGCTGCTTCAAGAGGTGGAACGGTAGGATTAAGTTGGGGAATTGGGTTAAAAATACATCGTTTCGAGCTAAATTATAGCCGCAATGCCTTTCATTTAGCCGGATCGCCTAATGTACTTAACTTGAATATAAAGTTAGGACCTATGCCAAAATTCAGCCTAAAGAAAAAGCCAAAAGAGACTAAGGATAATAAAGAAATTCCTGCTTCCAAAGAAGATAAATAAAAATATGGCAGACCTTTTTTAAAAATTATGTAGGTTTGCACTCGAATATTTAAAAATAATCATGAAAAGAATCATTTTACCTGTAGTGGCTATCGCAACTTTCTTAGTAAGTTGTGGTCCTTGTGCTAATTATAACTCAAATTTCCCAGTTTTACCAGAAACTGAAAACCAAGATGAGCATGGTCATGGACACAGCTCAGCAGAATATTTTGGTACTAAAATTGATGAGCACGGTGCATTAAGCGCTGAGGCAATAATGAATAAATTAGCGAATGCCGACAGTTTAACTAACGTTAAAATGGAAGCAACTATAGAGAAAGTTTGTCAAATGAAAGGCTGTTGGATGACTTTAGTAGCCGATGGCGATGCTCCTATTCGCGTAACTTTTAAAGACTATGCCTTCTTTGTACCAAAAGATGCTGCAGGTAAAAAAGCAGTAGTTCAAGGTGTAGCTTATAAAGAAGTTTTAACTGTAGATATGCTTAAGCATTATGCAGAAGATGCAGGAAAATCAAAAGAAGAAATTGCTGCCATCACTGAACCTAAAACAGAATATACTTTCGAAGCTGAAGGTGTAATTATTAAATAAGGTAAAAATTTAAACATTGAATGTGCAGCAGATTCTGTTGCACATTTTTTATTTATGGACAAGGAATTAGTAGAATATTTATCCAATTTTATCACAGAACATAAGTGGAACTTATTTCAAGATAAAATTCAAGACCGTACTCGCCACTTAACGGTTGTGGTTGAAAACCTATTTCAAGAACACAATATCAGTGCAGTTTTACGTACGGCCGATTGTTTTGGTTTACAAGATGTACACGTTATAGAAAGAGGTTACTCTTATAAAGTTAACGATGAAATTGCATTAGGTGCAAGTAAATGGCTCGATGTAAAGCACTACAAAGGTGGAGAAAATAATACACTTGATTGTTATAAGGCGCTTCGCGATAAAGGTTACAAAATTGTAGCTACTACACCACATAAAGATGATGTGAATTTAGAGGAATACGACTTTAGCCAAAAAACAGCTTTAGTTTTTGGAACCGAAAAAGAAGGATTAAGCGAAGAAGCCATAGAACAAGCCGACGCATGGCTAAAAGTTCCTATGGTAGGCTTTACTGAAAGTTTAAATATTAGCGTATGTGCAGCAATTTGTATGCACCATGCTACCTGGAAATTAAGAAGTTCTGGAAATTTCCCTCACTTAAGTGAAGATGAAAAATTAGAGATTCTTTATAGATGGGTTAAACAGGTCATAAAAAAACCAGAGCTTATTGAAAATGAGTTTTGGAAAAATAAAGGAATAGAGATAAAATAATCTCAAAATTCTTGCAAAAATATTTCTTCGTTAAAAAATAATTCGTATGTTTGCACCCCAATTTACGGGATAAACAATATTTGAACATGGAAAATCTAGTACAATTTGTTGAGCAACAATTCCTAGCTAAAAACGAACTAGTTGATTTTAATGCTGGTGACACAATAATCGTTTCTTATAAAATTATTGAAGGTAATAAGGAGCGTATCCAAAATTTCCAAGGCGTAGTTTTACAACGTCGTGGTACAGGAACTACTGAAACTTTTACAGTTCGTAAAATTTCTGACGGTGTAGGTGTTGAGCGTATCTTCCCTGTTGCTTCTCCATTTGTTACAGGTATCAAAATTGTAAAACGTGGTAAAGTACGTCGTGCTCGTTTATTCTACTTACGCGATGCTGTAGGTAAAAAAGCTCGTATTAAAGAAAAGAAATTCTCTAAGTAATTTAGATATATAAAGGTTTTGGTTAAATCCCTACGTTTACGTAGGGATTTTTTTTTGCCTATCTTTGAACATGAACCAGAATTTTGCCCCTTCCATCATTGCACATATTCAAAAATATGTGCATGTCGAACCTGAACTATTACAAGCTTTTGTCGACTCCCTAGAATATTGCGAGTTTTCAAGTAAATCTATTATTCAAAAAGAAGGTAAAATCTCTTATGGCTCTTATTTTATTCTTACTGGTTGCGTTAGAGCCTTCGCCATTGATACAAATGGCAATGAACATGTAATGCACCTAGCCCTCGAAAATTGGTGGGTGGCCGATATGTTTAGCTTTATTACCGGTAAACCAGGCCACTTAACTATACAAGCTATTGAAAACTGCCAACTCCTCTTTCTTTCTAAAAAAGATCAAGAAAAATTCTACGACCAATGCCCTGCCATTGAAAGATATTTCAGAATTTTAATGGAAAATGCATACGTTTCTACCATTCAACGTATACACGACAATCTT
>DATCKI010000179.1:0-2113 GCA_036562365.1 Bacteroidia bacterium
TTTCTAAAACCATATTTTCTAATGGAATATCAGCCAAAGCCTTGTCGAGTCCACCATTTTTAAAAGTTACCACACCTCCAATACCTAAATAATACCCTAAATCTACTAATCTTTTTGCTTGTTCTGCATTTCCACTATAACAATGGAAAATTCCACGCACATTTTTAAATTCAGGCAATGTTATTACTTCCATTATTTGATCAAAAGCATCTCTACAATGTATAGCAACAGGTAGATCGTATTCTAAGCTCCATTGAAATTGAATTTTTAAAGCCTCAACTTGTTCATTATAGAAGCTTTTGTCCCAATATAAATCGAGTCCAATTTCTCCAATTGCTACAAATTTTTCTTTTTCTAACCAAGCTTTAGCATTGGCTAATTCTTCTTTAAAGTTTTCTTTTATAGAGCAAGGGTGTATCCCCATCATTCCATATACACCATCTTCAGTTTTGCATAAATCCACCAATTTGGGTGCAGTTTCAGAGTCAACATTCGGAATAAAAATTTTTCGAACTCTATTATTTTTAGCACGATTCATAATAGCTCTGAAGTCTTCTTGAAAAGCTTCGTCGTAAATATGAGCGTGAGTATCTTCTAAATGAAACATCTTAATAATTTTGAATTTGTTCAGCGGTTAATTTTACATTAATCCATTCATCGTCAAAGTTAGCATTGAATTTTTTGTAAAATTCGATGGCAGGAGTATTCCAATCGAGCACTTGCCATAGCATAAAAGCGGCATTCATTTCTTTAGCATCTTGAATACAAGCTTCTAAAAGAGCTTTTCCTATACCTAAGCCTCTATACTCTTCAGAAACAATAATATCTTCTAAATAAAGTCCTTTACCTTTCCAGGTACTATAACGTATATACCAAAGGTATATTCCCACAATTTTATTATCAAGAATTGCTAAACCACAAGTAAAAGCTGGATTTTCACCAAAGCCCTCTTCGAGCATTTTTTCTTCCGTATTGGTTACTTCATGTTCAGCCTTTTCGTATATGGCTAGTTCTTTAATCAAGCGCAAAATATCTGGCACATCTTGTGCGGTAGCTTTACGAATAATCAGTGAATTCATACATCAAAGGTAATAATGTATATTTGAGTTGAAAGTGATATATACAACGTCTCTATTTTTTATAATTTAGTCGCCTAGAAATAAACCATATCCGCTCAATGGGGCAAATTTTCGCAACCGTCTATAATTACTTTGCCTCTCGCAAAGGACTGTTTGCTATTGTATTAATAGCAATCTTTACAATATTGGGATTAGGAATAAATCGTCTGCAATTGCAAGAAGACATTACCCAAATGTTGCCCGATGAACCTCGTTTAAATGCCATTAATTCAGCGATTCAGGAAGTAAAATTTTCAGATAAAATTCTTTTAACAATTTCTAACTCTAAGAATCTCGATGAGTTTGAATTTATTCAAAAATCTGATGCCCTTTTTAATCAATTAATTACACTTCAACCATCTTTAATTCAGGAGATTAATTATAAGTTAGATGATGATCAAATGTTGTATTATTTCGATCTATTCTACGAAAATCTTCCGCTTTATTTAGACGATAAGGATTACCTTGAAATAGATTCTGCACTTAGTAAGGAAAGATTAGAAGAGAGTTTAAAAAGTTCTTATAAATTGCTTTTAACTCCGGCTGGAGCTTTTATTCAAAAAACGCTTACTCGAGATCCGCTCAATATGACTCCGCGAGCCTTGAGAAAGATGCAGAGTTTACAAGCCGATGATAATATCGTTGCCAAAAACAATAGGCTTTTCTCGAATGATGCGAAGCATATTTTCATGGTCATTACCCCAACTTATAAGTCGAAAGAAAGTGGTAAAAACGCTGAATTGCTTACTAAGTTGGAAGAGATTAGGGAAAACTTTGTACAAAATTCTCAATTACAAGTTCATTATTTTGGAGCCCCTTTAGTTTCTGCAGGGAATGCCATTCAAATTAAGAAAGATGTGAATATTACTATGTCGTTAGTCGGCGTAGTACTTTTCTTGTTTTTGCTTTATTTCTACCGTAGGCCACAATATTTTTTAATGTTGGTGATACCCGTAATTTTTGGTGGCTTGTTTGGAATGGGAATTATGGGTTGG
>DATCKI010000185.1:0-12120 GCA_036562365.1 Bacteroidia bacterium
GCCTCAATAAACTCCCATCCTGTAGGTAGTGTATTATCTGCTGCAGTACCAGATGTAATTAAAGAATTAAAGTCTTGCGAATAAGTTGGGTTCGCTCCATTAAGTGAAACTTGCGCCAATGCACCAGAAGCTAATAGCCCTAATGCCACTGTGTAAATCGCTTTTTTCATATTTATTGTTTTGTTGTTATTTTATCCTAATGTCTAATTATCACCTTTTTAGAGATGACCCCTTCATTTGTTTGCAAAGATACAATATATATACCTGATGTCAAGTCATTAATATTAACAAGTATACTATTATTATCAACGATAGTTCCCTGCCCTATCGCTCTAACCTCCACTCCTTGCATATTGTAGAGCTTTAGTCCAGTCGCTTTTAAACCATTAAATTTAACAGTAAGATAATCTGCAGCTGGATTCGGGAATACTGTCACCTTTACATCCAATTTTTCACTTTCAGACAAACCTACTCCATGGTTTAAGTCAACTGAACAACCAGGCTTAACTGTTAAATCCATAAAATCAATACAGTCAACCAATTCAGGAAAATCGATAAAAGGATTGCGATTATTTTGAAGGAATACTACGTATTCGTGGCGCGCTATTTCTTCAGGACTTACTGGGTCTTCTTGGTGCCATTGATACAACACTCTTATATCTTGCTTAACAGCATCAGAAAATAATGATGACAAGCCCCAGCTTGAACCACCTTTACCATTATAACAAATCATCTGATAAAATACAGCTCTAGCTGCATCACCTTTTACTTGTTCGCGTGGTTCAAATACTATTTTCGTACCGCTTGTATCTGTACCTTTTCTACAGTCTAAATATTGATTGGTTGTGGTTACAACATTACCATAAGGTAAATTTGAACGCATTGCATTTACACTTGCATTCTTAGTCATTAATAAATTATGGTAATCAGAACCTTCTTCTGTATCTATTGCACCACCAGTTGGCATCCAACTTCTAGGCAAACAGTGCTCACGACTATAACCAATTCCAGTAAAAGAGAATGGAGGTTCGTACACTTTTTGCTCTCCTGAATATTGGCAAGTAAGTACTTTCTGACCATTTACCGTATCTCTTTCCATAATATATGGAACAATTAAACTAGCATAACTGCCATAAGCTTGCCAGCTTTTTTGAAAATTGATACGACTTTTTAAGTCAGTAATAAAATTAGGAGAATTTACATCTAAGCCATTATAATAGGTATTATAGGTTTTACCCAAAGATGTTACCGAGCCTGTTAAAGGGTTATCAGTTTTGTAAGTAGTATTAGCACCAGTTCCGTTATAAGCAAAAATCTTAATATAATAAGTAGTTCCTGCAAATACTTCTCTAATATTTAAAGAAGTAGAATTACTAACGCTAAATATTTTTCCGTCGGCACCTACACCTTGTCCAACTTGGTAAACTATTCCATCTTGAGGAACAAAATCCGACGGACTTAAAGAGCGAACAACTAAATATCCATCAGCGTCGGATGCCGTGAAAGCCATTTGAAACGAATATGGTTTTACATTTAGAAATTGAAGGTTGGTAGGCTGATTGTCTGGTTCTTGTGCAAAGAGAAAAACACAATGAATGCAGAAAACAAAAGACAATAAGTTCTTCATTCTATTTTATTTTAGTCTGTAAAGATATATAATTGTTGGGAAGTGGTCACTATAACCTCCCACATATTCATTTCCAATAAAGGTTCTCCAAGGGTAGCCTTTAAAGTTTCCAGACTTCTGAGTTAAGAATGGTTGATTAAATACTTCAGCCTTTTTAAAGAAGAATTTTTTACTCTCTTCAGGCACTAAAAAGCCCTGAGATATAATTATTTGATCGAATAAATTCCATGAATCATTCCATGCTAACGAACCTATTCCCTTTTTATAAAATGCATAGAAAGGATTGTATAATTGTCCTTCCCCTAAACTATTTATTTTTCCAGATGCATTTAACACCTTAGTTACACTTGTATTAATGGGATCATCATTTAAGTCACCCATGATGATAATTTTTGCATTCGGATCTTTTGCTAAAATTTCATCAATCTTATTACGAGCAACTCTTGCATTTTGCTGACGACGTGGAGACGAAGCCTCTTCGCCACCTCTACGCGATGGCCAGTGGTTTACCATTACATGCGTATCTTCGCCTAATAACAATCCTCTTACATATAAAACATCGCGGGTTTTAAATAAAAAATTCCCCTTATCATCATATAAAGGAACCTCTAATGGTTCACTTTCTAAAACCGTAAAATATTTAGGATTGTAAAGTAAGCCCACGTCAATACCACGATTATCAGGAGAATCGTAATGCTCAATTTGATAATTTCTTGCTGCAATCGCTGGTTGCTTAACTAATTGCTCCAATACCCATCTATTTTCCACCTCTGAAACCCCTAAAATAGCATATCCATCTGGAGTAACATTGGTTCCTACTTGTGCAATAACAGAACTTAATTGCCCTAATTTATGTTGAAAGATTTTATTGGTATATTTTTTCTCTCCGTTTGGAGTGAACTCGTCATCAGCCTTCTTAGGATCATTTATTGTGTCGAATAAGTTCTCTAAATTGTAAAAACCGACCCCAACTACTTGATATGTATTCTGTGCAAAACCAATGAATTTACCGCACAAAACGAGGGCTAAAGCTAAAACTAAACTCTTTTTCAAAGTAAAATATTTTTATAATCGGCCTCAAAGATAGTACCAAAATCGAGGAAAAGAACTTGAAATAATGTTAACGGTATATTATTATTCTAAAAAATGTTCAGGTTTCTGAATTTAGAATTACCTTTGCAGCTGCAAAAATATATTGATGAAAAAACTTCATTTAATTCTTTTGTCCATTTTCCTAGGGTTTAGCTTAAATTCCTTAGCTCAAAATGGTCAAATAAATGGTAAAACGTACGATGTCTTCAGCAATAAACCTCTCAAAGACATCAAAGTAATGCTTATTCCTATAGGAATTACCGCCGAAACAGACGAAGAGGGAAATTTCACTTTAAATGATGTACCATACGGTAAATACACTATTCAATATAGTGGCGAAGAAATGATTACCGTAACCCGTTCTGTGCAGGTTAACGACCCAATCGTTAATATAGGAAATGTTCCTATGTCGATGGTTACAGGCGACCTTCAAACTATTTCTGACGATGTAGTACCATCTGTTACAGGAAATGATGATGGCGAAAGCGCTAGTGATAACAATATTAGTGGTATCCTTTCGGCTTCTAGAGATGTTTATTTAAATGTTGCATCATATACCTTTGGTCAAGCTCGCTTTAATTTAAGAGGTTATCGTTCCGATAATTTCCAAGTTATGATTAATGGTATTACCATGAATGAACTTGAAAATAACAATGTATATTGGAGCAACTGGGGCGGCTTGAACGACATGTTCCGTTACCGAGATAATTCTTATGGACTTGAAGCAAACAACTTTACTATTGGTGAAGTTGGTGGTGCCTCTAATACTGATGCAACTGCTTATAGCCAACGTAAACAATTCAGAGCTTCTTACGCTTTATCGAATCGTTCTTATACGCACCGTTTAATGGCTACTTATTCTACTGGTGTACTTAAAAACGGTTGGGCTTTCTCGGCTTCTGCATCTTATCGCGTTGCTAATAAATCGTACATGCCTGGTACTTTCTACGATTCTTGGGCGTATTTCTTAGCTGCTTCTAAAAAAATTGGTGAGAAAAACTTCTTACACTTAACTGTATTTGGAGTGCCTACTCGCCGTGGTAAAACAGCTCCAGCAGTTCAAGAAATGTTAGATTTAGCCGACGATAATTATTATAACCCTGTTTGGGGTTACCAAGAAGGTAAAATCAGAAATTCACGTGTGTTTAAAAGTCATCAACCAACTTTCATCTTATCGCACGTTTATAATATCGATAAAACATCTAGTTTAAATACAGCAATTGGTTTCCAATTTGGAGAAACTTCTAACTCTGCTCTAAACTGGTATAATGCTCCTAATCCAAACCCAGATTACTACCGTAATTTACCTTCTAACCAAGCAGATAGTGGCTTAGCTGCTCAAATGTATGAGCTTTATTCTCAAATTGAAGCTGCTCGACAAATTAATTGGGCTAAACTTTACGAAGTTAACGCTTTAAGCCAAGATACTATTTACGATGCTGATGGTATCGTTGGTAATACGGTTACAGGTAAAAGATCTAGATATGTGGTTGAAGAAAGAGTGCAACGCTCTAAAGACTTTACATTCAACACTTATTACAATAAAATCTTCAAAAAAGTAGTTGAATTCTCAGCTGGTTTAAACTACAGATATAGCCAATCTCGTAACTTTAAACGTATAAACGATTTATTAGGTGGAGATTATTTTGTGGATTTAAATCAATTCGCAGAATTAGCATTCCAAGATAATGTTTCAAACCAAAATAATATCGAAACTCCTAACAGAATAGTAAGAGAAGGCGATGAGTATGGCTACAACTTCTTATATACTCACCATAAAGCAGGTGCTTGGGCACAAGCTAAAGTGAACTTCAAAAAAGTTGAGTTCTTTGGTGCTGCTGGCATCAATTTCGTATCTTATTGGAGAACTGGTTTATGGAAAACTGGTTTATTCCCTGACAATTCTAAAGGAAAATCTGAAGTATTCAACTTCATTAACCCAACCGTTAAAGGTGGTGTAACCTATAAAATAAACGGTCGTAACTATATCTTTGCTAATGCAAGTTATATGACTCGTGCTCCATACATTTTCAATGTATTCTTATCTCCAAACACTCGTAATCAAACGGCTTCTAACGTAGTTAACGAGCAAATTACATCAACTGAATTAGGTTATACCTACAACTCACCTAGAGTAAAAATTAAAGCCGTAGGTTATTTCACTCAATTCTTAAATGGAACTGAAACTAAACGTTATTGGCACGATCAATACAATTCTAATGTAAACCAAACTATGACCAATATAGACCGTCAGTATTATGGTGGTGAATTTGGTGTAGAAGGTAATATTTACAAAGGGTTCGGTATGAATGCCGTTATGGGTATAGGCCAAGGTAAATATATCGATCGTCCGAACTTAACATTAACGAGCGACAATACTTCTGAAATCTTATTAGAAAACGAAACCGTTTATTTCAAAAACTTCTATACAGCAACTGGACCACAATGGGCTAACTCTTTAGGAGTATTCTATAACTCTCCTAAATATTGGTTCGTACGTTTAAATGCTAACTGGTACGATTGGATCTTTGTTGAAGCTAACCCAATCAGACGTACAGGTTCAGCAGTTGAAGGTTTAGAGCAAGGAAGTGAATTATACGACTTAATCGTAGATCAAGAAAGACTTCCAGGACAGTTTACCTTAGATTTATTTGGAGGTTATAGCTGGAGATTAAATAACACTTTCAAAAATATGAAAGGTGGTTCTAAATACATCAACTTTACTTTAAGTATTAGTAACCTTACTAATAATACTAAGTTCCGTACAAATGGTTTCGAGCAATTACGTTTCGACTTCACAGACAGAAATCCGAACAAATTTGCACCGAAATATTTCTACAATTATGGAATCAATGCATTCCTAAACATAACTTTCAGAATGTAATAACAACTAAGAATTTTTTATATTTATCATATGAAATCAATAAGCAAAAAAATCAGTTCCATCTTTTTACTGGTGCTTGTTCTCGCAACAACTGGATGTATTCAGGACAAATTTGACCAGCCACCGGTTAACGGTTCTGATCCTAATATGCAAGCTACTCATAGCATCGCCGATATCAAAGCTATGTATGCAGGAAGCAGCTTTGAAGTAACCGACGATGTTATCCTTAAAGGAGTTATCAATGCCGATGATAAAACTGGCAACTTCTATAAAGTAATTACTTTCCAAGATTCAACTGCTGGTATCGCTATGCGTGTTGATGGTAATAGCCTTTACGCTACATACCCAGTAGGAAGAAGAATCTTCGTTAAATTAAAAGGTCTTTACATTGGTGAATACAACGGTATGATTCAAATTGGTGGTGCTAAAACTGCTGGTTCTAATACCGAAGTTGAAGCTATCCCTAGCTCTATTCTTGAAAATTATGTAGTAAAAGGTAGTCTTAACAATCCTGTTAATCCTATCGTTATTAGTATCGACCAATTAAATAACTCTCACCAAAACATGCTTATCCGTCTCGATTCTGTTGAAATCGCTGCTTCGGATACAG
Organism: Bacteroidia bacterium; assembly: GCA_036562365.1. Classification (GTDB taxonomy): domain Bacteria; phylum Bacteroidota; class Bacteroidia; order CAIKAF01; family CAIKAF01; genus JACVCJ01. Next base: position 6,214 of record DATCKI010000185.1, read on the forward strand.
CTCTTACTTATGCAAATTATGTTACTCAAACTTCTTCCAACATCAATGTTAAAGATTGTAACTCTAATTCTGCTGTAATGCGTAATTCAGGTTATGCTGACTTTGCATCTCAAAAATTACCTGATGGACGTGGATCTATCACAGCTATTTATAGCGTATTTGGTAGCACTAAACAATTATTAATTCGTAATACTAACGATGTTCAATTAAATGGCCCTCGATGCGGTACTGCTCCAATCCAAGGAACTTTAATTACTATTAAAGAATTACGTAACTTATTTACTGGTTCTAACACTGCTGTTCCAGCTGGTAAAAAAATCAGAGGGGTTATTATCTCTGATTATATGGCTCAAAACATCGTAGCTCAAAACTTAATTATTCAAGACCAAACAGGTGGTATCGCTGTACGTTTTGGTAGTAATTATGCGCATAGCTTTGCTATGAACTCCGAAGTTGAAATTAGCTTAGATGGTACTACTTTAACTAAATTCCAAGAATTATTACAATTACAATACATAGAGCCTACTGCGGTTAGTGTAATTGGTGTGGGTAGCATTACTCCTCGCCAAGCAACTATACAACAAGTTAGCGACTCTATTAACTCTTGGGAAAGTACTTTAGTTGAAATTGCCCAAGCTACTATTACAAATGCGAGTGGTACTTACAACGGTAATGCAAATGCTAACGACGGTACTGCAACTATGGTTCTATTTACCCGTGCTGCTGCTACTTTCGCTAGCTCGCCAATTCCTGCTGGTCAAGTTAACTTCAAAGCAGTTGTGAGTCGTTATAACTCAACTAAACAATTACAACTTCGAAATCTTAACGATGTTCAATAAGATTTTATATATTTGAATCATTAAGGGTATGAGTTAATCATACCCTTTTTTTATGCGTAAAATTTTCATATTCATCCTTCTCTGCAGCATTGGTTCTTCTGCATTTACCCAAACCAATTCAACTCAAGAACCTATTAGAATACTTTCCTATAATATCCAACTCCTTCCTCGTTGGATTGCGCATCTTAAGCATTTCCCTATGAAAAGAGTGGAACCGCTTGCCAAAGAATTACTCAAGGATTCTATAGATGTAATCGTATTCCAAGAAGCCTTCTCTAAACCTTGTTATAGAAAATTGGCTCAATTACTTTCTCCATATTTCCCCTATTCAGCTGGCCCTGCAAACGAAAAATGCGGCAAACTAAGTAGTGGAGTTTTTATGATGAGCAAAACCCCTCTGAAAGTTCTAGGAACTATTGACTTTAAAGATTGCGAAAAAGAAGATTGCTTCGCTCGTAAAGGCGCTCTTCTCGTTCAAACTTATGTAAAGAATTCTACTATTCAAATCTTAGGTACACACATGGAAGCTGGCGGAACTGCAGAACTAAAAACTCGACAATTCATGGAAATTAAAAACCTTTGCGATAAATATATCCAGGATGGAATTCCTCAGTTTTTATGCGGAGATTTTAATATCCGTAAATCAGGCGATTTATATCCTAAATTAGTTGCTGAATTAGAATTGTCGGATTCAGACCCTATTGGTGAACTAAAATTCTCTTCAGATCATGCCTTAAACGATATGAATCCACTTAGACCTAATGACCGCACTCTAATCGACTATATCTTCCTTAGAAACGATAAAAACGCTAAATACACGGTAACTAGAGAAATTAAAAGATATACGGCCAATTGGCATAAAACTCGTAGAGACCTCTCAGACCATTTTGCTATTTTGGCTCGAATTTATGTAACCAATAATTAATCGTTTTTTAATGGTTCTGGCTTGTTGATTTTACTTTGCTGGTATACCTTTACACTTATGAAAAAACTAATCTCTTTAATCCTCTGCACCCTAACTCTTACCAATTTTGCTCAAAAAAATAATGAGCCTAAACTAGTTGTGGGCATTGTAGTTGACCAAATGCGCGTTGATTATATATACCGTTACTGGGATAGATATAGCAATGGAGGCTTTAAAAGACTAGTTAACCAAGGCTTTTTCTTTAAAAATGCACAGTACGATTATGTGCCAACCTATACAGGGCCAGGACATGCTTCTATTTTTACAGGAACTACTCCTGCTGTACACGGAATCATAGGAAATAACTGGTTTGTTAAAGAAAAAAACACCAAAATATATTGCACCGACGACCCTTCAGTAAAACCCGTAGGTAGCGATAGCAAAGCTGGAATGATGTCGCCTCGTAATATGCTCACTACTACCATTGGCGACGAACTAAGATTAGCAACTACAAATAAATCTAAAGTCTTTTCCATTTCTTTAAAAGATAGATCTAGTATACTTCCTGGTGGTCATAATGCCAACGCAGCTTTCTGGTACGACCCCCAAACTGGTAATTTCATTACAAGTAATTATTACATGAATGAATTGCCTCAATGGCTTAGCGATTTCAATAACCTTAAATTATCAGAAAAGTATTTAAATCTAGGATGGAATACCCTGTATCCTATTGAAACTTACACGCAATCAACTGCTGATGAAAAAGATTATGAGGAAATTCCTCAAGGTTTCAACGAAAAACATTTTCCTTATAGTTTCGATTATAAATCTAGTAAACATAAATTCGGTTTAATACGTTATACTCCGCATGGCTGCACTATTACTAAAGATGTAGCTTTAGCATGTATTAAAGCTGAAAATCTAGGCAAAAATGAATTTACAGATTTTATCTCTATCAGCTTTAGTAGCACCGACTATATTGGACATTGCTACGGCCCTAGAAGTATAGAAACCGAAGATGTATATTTACGTCTCGACCTCGAATTACAAGACCTCTTCAATCAGCTCGACAAAGAAATTGGAAAAAATAAATACCTAGTATTTTTAACTGCCGACCACGGTGCATGCGATGTTCCTCACTATTTAGCAGAAAATAGAATCCCTGCAGGTTATATTGATGAAGACAAACTAGAACAAGCAGTAAAAGACTTTTGTAATGAAGAATTCGACAATCCTTTAGTTCTAAGTTTCATCAATAATCAATTGTATTTAGACGAAGCTTATCTTCTACAAAATAAAATTTCTATTACTGCTGTTGAAGAAAGAATTTCAAACTTTTTACTCTCGTATCCAGGTGTGGCTGAAGTTTATCCATCTTCTGCTTTAAAATATGGAAATTCTGCCCCTGAATTATTTAGATATAGAGCGCAAAAAGGCTATAATTACGTTCGTAGCGGAAATATTACGCTCGCCTATTTACCAGGTTGGCTCGACTATGTAACCTTAGGAACCACACATGGGACCTCATTTAATTACGATACCCATGTTCCTGTATTATTCTATGGTACAGGTATTCCTAAAGGTCAAAGTTTCCGTAGAATTTCTATTACGGATATAGCTCCAACTATTAGCACGATTTTGAACATACCATATCCGAACGGAAATATTGGAAATCCGTTACACGAATTATTTCAGAATAAATAATTAATTATTTATCCAACCATTTTAATCGTGCTTGAGGCCAGTTTGCTAAGGCATCTGGATTAATTTTAGTAAGCCCATTTTTAAGGATTAATGGACTTGGAGCATTTTCGGTAAATAAAGCTCCTGTTCCTAAACCTTGAGGAAGCGGATTCTTTCTTGCATAAGTCCATTGTGCAATGGCATTCAAACCAATATTGCTCTCTAAGGCCGATGTTGCCCACCAGCCTATGCCCATCTCTTCAGCTTCATTTGCCCAAGTTTCAGCTCCACTTAATCCTCCACAAAGTGTAGGTTTTAAGATGATGTATGATGGCATAATGCTTTCTAATAATTCTTGCATATCAAATGGATCACTTATACCAATCAACTCTTCATCTAAGGCTATTGGGATTGGACTTTCGCGACAAATTTCTTCCATTTCGCTCCAACGCCCACGCTTTATTGGTTGTTCCATAGAATGAATGCCATAGTCAGCCAATGTTTCCAATTTGCGTAAAGCTTCACCAAAAGTAAATGCCCCATTGGCATCTAAACGTATTTCAATTTCGTTCGGACTAAAACTTTCTCGGATTAAAGACAATAAGTGTAACTCTTGCTCGAAGGGCAAAGCACCAACTTTCATTTTAATAACTTGGAACCCTTCTTGTAGTTTCTTATTAATCTGTTCAACCATATAATCAGGTTCACCAGACCAAATAAGTCCATTTGTCAAAATAGCTTCAGTTCCTTCCAAAAATTCACTTTGGAATATAATTCCACGTCCAAAATTATGTAAATCGATAAGCGCTGTTTCTAACGCAAAAAGAACAGCAGGATATGCATCTAAACCTCCACTTAAATATTGATCATAATTTTGAATATTAGCTGCTACTTCTTCAAGTTTTTCCAGACCCTCTTTATTAAAATCTGGACTTAAACCTTTTAATGGAGAAAATTCACCAATACCTACAGCATTATCGCTTCCTTTTTCCCACACTAGTAAGTACCAACTTTTCTTGTCGGTAAGCATACCACGAGATGTATAAGAAGCTTGTTTAAATTTGAATTCCTTACGTATAACTTTTGCTTCTAAATTTCCGAAGCTTAAATTTCTTAAAATGTCGAAGACATCTGGAGTTCCTTCGTTCTTTCCGTCATAAAAAATTTCCATGTCTTATTGAGCATTAAAAGAGATAATACAAAAAATAATTCCGTAGATAAGAGTTCCTAAAACTGTAAGTTTTAAGACCGTATCGAATTCTTTATCTTCTTTCGCATTATACATTTTACGAAGAGATAAAAAGAATATAGGTAAACATAAAAAGTACAACCAATTATAATTAGAAGGGATACCAAATTGCAAGTAAAACCAAGAGCTAGCTATACCTATAGTTATAGCTAAGAGTTGATATGTTTTTGCAAAGTTTTTTCCAAAGCGAACTGGCAAGGTATTTTTCCCACTAGCTTTATCATTTTCAATATCGCGGGTATTATTCATGTTTAGTACTCCTGCAGAGAATAATCCTACTGAAATAGCAGGCAAAAGTACAGCCACATCAAACACTTTTACTTGAAGATAATATGCCCCAACAACCGATACAAGTCCAAAGAAAATGAAAACCATCACATCACCAAGTCCGTGGTAACCATATGCTTTTTTTCCAACGGTATAGGTAATTGCAGCAATAATACTAATGATACCGAGACCCAGGAAGAACATAAAATCGGCCAAAGTTGCATCGGCCAGAGCCACTCTCAGAAGTTTAATACCGAATCCGAGTGAAAGAGCAGTAAAAAAGCCAAGTGCAATTTGCATTTCAGATTTAGAAATGGCTCCAGATTGCATAGCGCGTTCTGGCCCTACTCTATCGTCGTTATCGGTTCCTTTTACAAAATCGCCATAATCGTTAGCGAAGTTCGATAGTATTTGAAGTAATAATGCAGTTACAACCGTTAAGATGCAAATCTCTTGAGAAAACACCCCAGCAACATAAGCACATGCATTTCCGACTACTATTCCTGCAATTGCAAGAGGTAAAGTTCTAAGACGTGCTGCTTTAATAAATGCTTTAATTTTTTGCATATGCAAAAGTAAAAAGAATAGTAGATGAATCTTTCAGAGCATTAAAAAAGTATAGGTAGTTAATAGAAAGCCATTCTGTACATAAAGTTCACTCCAACGCAGAAATGCGAAGCAGAAATGATTTTAAAAAAAAGCGCCTCAGAAAATATCCCAAGACGCCACAACAGAGGGGAAAATAATCCCTATGTAAGAACTAGCTTTGTTTATAACCAAGCTTACTAGCAAATTCAATAATACTCTTCGAAATTGCATTACCCAAATCATCTTCCGAACCTGTTTTCTTCATTTCTTCATCAATATATTTCTGACGTTTAATCGACAATTCTTCTAATTCCTTTTGAATTTTCTTACGTTCTGCAGCTTTTTCCTCAATAAATTTCTTTCTTTCCTCAACCGAT
>DATCKI010000189.1:0-5219 GCA_036562365.1 Bacteroidia bacterium
TGTTTCTGCTTTTTCACAAAACTGGGTTGAAGACTCAGTATTTGTTACGAGTTACGGAAAAAAAATCTATTACAGTTTAGAAAATGGTCAAGTTGGAGATGTACCAACTAATGCTCACGATTTAGAATTCAGTACTAAAGGTTTTTCTGCTACTATTCGTTTGAATAATGCTGGTGAAACAGGTGTTACCACTCGTTTATATTCAGTAGTAGGTGATACAACAACATTTACAGCTGCATGGGATACAACAGGTTTAGCTGATGGTTCTAATGCGCAGTTTGTACGTTGTTTAGATGCAGATAGTCTTTGGGAACAAGGTGCTTTTGAATTTGGAGCTACTGGTCACCCAGACTATGGATGGGGCACGTACAATTCAACAAATCATAATTTATATGGTAAAAAAGTATTCTTATTCAAATCTCATACGGGAGAGTGGAAAAGAGTATGGATTCGTAATTTAATGTCGATGTTGGGTACATATAATATCCGTATTGCTGATTTTGATGGAAGCAATGTTGAAGATATTACAATTAGTAAAAGTGGAGCAACTAATAAAGCATTTGTGTATTATAATTTTGATACAAATACAACTACAAGTCCTGAGCCAGATAAGAATACATACGATTTAGTATTTGGCCGTTATGTGAATGCTAAGCCAGGAGACTCTTATTATGGTTTAGGGGTAACTGGTGTTTTATTAAACGAAGGAGTTAAAGCTGTTGAGGTAAAAGGTTTACCAGCAGAAAATGCAGATTATTTAGATTATGCATTAAGTGATAATATTAGTGCAATTGGAGATAAATATAAAGCATTAGATGTAACATACCAATGGTATGTATATGATTCAACAAGCTATTTTATTTCAGATGTAAACCAAAATATTTGGCAAATTAAATTCACAAAATTTGGTGGTACTACAACTGGTTTAAATAAATTCATGAAACGTCAGGTTGGTTTTGCAAGTGTTGAGGAATATCAAACAATTCCATCAATTGCAGTATTCCCTAATCCTGCTACAGAAAATGTGAATTTAGTATATACATCTACAGAAAACAGTAATATGTCGGTACAAATTATCGACTTAGCTGGCCGTACAGTTTATGCACAAAACTTTGCATCAAATGCGGGATTAAATAATATCAACCTTAACTTGTCTCAAATCTCAAATGGTGGTATGTACATTTTACGTATGACAGACGGAAAAACTGTACGCACCGAGAAAATCATGATTCAACGTTAATACATTGAAATCGATAAGATTCATATTCGTTTTAATAAACATAATGCTGTTTGGGGCCGGAATTGCTTCGGCCCAAAACAGTATTAAACTTATAAGTGCCCAAGATGGAAGTCCTATTTTTGGAGCACATGTTGCCTTTGTACATGGGAATAATAAATTCTATTGTACAACCGATCAAAACGGTATCTGTACTTTTAAAGTAGATACTATTACCTATAAAGTAACCATCACGCATTTATCCTATGAGACTATAAATCGTGATATCAAAATTCAAAGCGGCGAGAATATTATCAAAATGTTGCCATCAACAGGGTATCTTAAAACTGTTGAGATTGTGAGTAATTTCGTTCCACAAGGCGAAGAGAACTCCGTTCAAAAAGTATTAGTTATTGACTCAAAAAGAATCGAAGCACAAGGAGCCGTTTCGCTGGAACAAGTGCTGTCGAATGATTTAAATATACGTTTATCTAAAGATAATATTCTGGGTTCAACCTTAACCATGGGTGGTGTAGGTGGAGAGAATATTAAAATTTTGGTTGATGGGGTTCCTATTATTGGTCGTTTAAACGGAAGTGTAGATTTAAGTCAAATCAATATGCAAAACGTTGAGCGTATTGAGGTAATACAAGGTCCAGCTTCTGTTCAGTACGGAACCAATGCATTAGGAGGAGTGATAAATATAATCACCAAAAAACCGAAAAAGAATTCTATTCAAACTGGAGTAAATTTATTTTACGAAACGGTTGGGCGTTACAATGCAGATGCCTTTTTCGGATTTAGTAAAAAGAAACATCAATTTAGAATTGATGGTGGTCGTTACTTCTTCGATGGCTTTAATAAAGACACATTAAGTGGACGAACTTTGCAATGGAAACCTAAACGTCAGGTTTTTGGAGGCTTATCGTATGGATATACATTTGGAGGTTTAACCTTGCGTTATCAAGGAAATTATTTTCACGAAAAAGTTGAAAACAAAGGAGCACCAATCGCACCATTTAACATGGGAGCATTGGATGAAGAATATATTACTCAACGATATTCTAATGCCATTTTCTTAAATGGATATGTAAAACCGAAGCGTCATATTGATATTACTGTGGCGCATAGTGGATTTATAAGAGAGCGCGATCAGTTTGCAAAAAACTTAGTGACTTTAGAGAGAAAAGGGGTTGATAGTACCTTTGATTCTTTCATGCAAATAATGTCGAGAGGTACGTATACATACGTTAGTAGTTCAGAAAAACTAACAGTTCAAGCGGGGTATGATATTGCACATGATTGGGGTAAAGGGCTTCGTATAAAAGATGGAGGGCAAAACATAGGCGACTATGCATTTTTCACATCTGCAGAGTATACAGCATGGAAGAAATTGACCTTTAAACCTGGCTTTAGGTACGGATATAATACTCGATTCAAAGCGCCTCCTATACCATCATTCAGTTTAATGTATAAGCCTCATAAATACATTACCATGCGAGCAACTTGGAGTAGAGGATTTAGAGCTCCAGATATTAAAGAATTATATTTCGAATTTATCGATATAAATCACTACCTAATTGGAAATGAGAATTTGAAGGCAGAGCGTTCAGATAATGTAAATTTCTTATTCACCATGAAATTGAATAAAGAGAAATATGCATTTAGTTTTGAGCCAGGTTTCTTCTACAATAATATTCGCGATCGAATTACTTTAGCGTATACAGATTCAACGGCAATGGGTGGACAACCCATTTATAGAAACATCAATATTGGTAAATTCCAAAGTATGGGTGTTACTTTAAATACAACGTTTAATTATAAGAATTTAAGCTTATTATTAGGGGGGGCATTAGTAGGTGTAAATACCGAATTAGACGCAAGTGTACCAACACCAGACACCTATTTATTATCTCCAGAAGGTAGATTTAATGCTAGTTATAGCGTTCCAAAATGGAAAGCAAGTGCATCCCTTTTCTATAAGTATACTGGGAAAAATCCATTCTTTTTTGAGAGCAATGGAGAGATAGTACAAGGTAGAATTGCCGATTATCATACCCTAGATGTAAGTATTACAAAATCATTCTTTAAAGAGAGTTTGATACTTTCGGTTTATGGTAAAAACCTATTTAATGTAACTAATATTTTGCAATCTGGGGCATCAAGCACGGGGGCTCATAGTTCGGGTGGAGGAAGTATGCCATTGAATTATGGAAGAACCTTTGCGGTGTCTGTTAAATATATATTTAAGAAATGAAATTAAGCCGTTTCGTCATAGTATTATTTGTATTAACCTTATTTACTTCTTGTTTCAAAGAAGACAAACCTATACCATATAAACCTTTAGATGGTATTACAAATACTGCTGCAACAGGGTCAGATTATTCCATGGTTGTGTATTATGATTTAGAGACCAATAGTTTTGTTGGATCGCATCATAGAGAAAGATGGGATTTAGCTTTTGATAATACCATAGTTGGCGATTGGAATGCTGAGTTAAATGGAGGTAAAAAGATGCGTGTTATGAAATTAAATACGCAAGATATTAAAGAAATTACTCCTAATCCCGACCCAGCAAGCTCAGATTGGTTATACGACGATTATGATAAAGAATTAATTTCAGCTTGGAATATTACAACAGGTTCAATAGATAGAGACTTTGTTTATATAGTTGATTTGGGATTAAATTTAGTAGGAAATAATATTGGGTTTAAAAAAATAAGGATATTGCCAAGTGCAGCAGATGAATACAAATTTGAAGTTGCAAATTTAGATGGTAGTGAATATAAAGTGTATAGCACAACAAAGGATCCTAATTACAATTTCAATTTTTTCAGCTTTGAAGATGGTGGAAAATTTGTGAAGATAGAGCCACCACGTGCTACGTTTGATATAGTATTCAGACAATTCACTGATAAATCGTACTACAACGATATGTCAGGATTTGAATGGTATAGTGTAAATGGTTGCTTATTGAATCATAGTGGGAATATGGAAGTTGCAATAGACACAAGTGGCCGCGACTTTGAATTGTTTACTAGTCAAGATATAGGAAACTACACTTTTAGCAAAAAGCTAAATGCTATGGGATATGAGTGGAAATCGTATAGTTTTAATACGGCAAGTTATACAGTAAAAGATTGGGTATTTTTAATAAAAGACCGTAAAGGAGAGTATTACAAATTACAGTTTTTAAGTTTTGTAAATGCATCTGGAGAGAAGGGCTATCCGACCTTCCAAATAGGGAAATTATAAGTTTTGGTTTTATTTGAATGCAATAGAAAAAGTATCTGATTAATCAGATACTTTTTTTGTTTAACGATGTGAGTACATGCTTATTCACAAAATTGGTGGGTAATTTAAGATTTATTAGAAAATTTTTTTGTTTAACAATTTTCGTATAGTTATTAGTTTATATTTGCCTCCTCAATTAAAAAAGAAAGAATGAATAGACTTGTTTTAAGTGTCTGTTTATTAGCTACAACCCTCATTGCTAATGCACAGACCCTGCTGATTGACCCTGCCCTTGAGGGTGGTTTTGAACTTGGATCAACTTTAGCCGCTAATGGCTGGACTGCTACCAATAATACAACCGATGGTTGGATAGTTGGATCGGCAGCTACTCCACCGACAGGAGCAAATTGTGCTCATGTATCATCAAATGGAACTAACTATGCGTATTCGCAAACATCTTCGTTTGTGTATTTATACAAGGATCTCGTGGTTCCAGCTGGAGAACCTAAATTAACCTTAACTTTTGATTGGAAATGTAACTCGGAGTACCCATCATCATCAACTAGCGATTGGGATAATTTAAAAGTATTCTTATTTCCTAGTACTGCAACATTTGACATATCATCTGATCCATCGGGAACACAATTAGTTGGCCCCAATGCACTTCCAGGTGGTGATGGAAACTATAACAGTGCGACTTTAACTTGGAATACAGAAACCATTCAATTTGGTGCAGTACCAGGGCAAGCTTATAAATTAGTTTTTGTCT
>DATCKI010000195.1:0-5348 GCA_036562365.1 Bacteroidia bacterium
GGAAATGCAGAAAATAGTATACAAATCAAAAATTTAGCAAGTGGATTGTATATCTTAAAGCTATCTACAGATAAAGGAGAGATAAGCAAGAAATTAGTAATAAAGAACTAAGAGCAGAAACTTAAATCGTACCAACTTAATAAAATTATTTGTTGGGGCGTGATCAAGCTTCCGTTTTTACATTTAGCGCCGTCCTGGCTATCTACTTAAAAAGAATGCCAGAACAAAATCTTTAAATAAAAATCGAAATGAAACGAATATTCATTACTATATTCTTCTTAAGCCTTTTAATTAACGTATTTGCACAAAATGTAAGTTTAGATACATTATTCATCATTAAACCTGAGAATGAAAATGCGATTCCTTCAGAAGTGCTAAAATTCCCCATAATTAAAACAGGAAATGAGAAAATTGATAAGCTGATAAATACCGATTTAAAAAACCGATATACGCATAATGAATATACGAAACTCTCTACAGAAAAAGCTATAAAGCAATGGGCATACCCCGTAGTTTACCTAGATTTTGAGGTAACCTATCTTAAAAACAATATCATTTCTCTAAATATCTCTGCGGAAGCATGTGGTGCCAACTGTGGAGCGTGGACGGAATACTTTACCTATAACACACAAACGGGTAAATACATCACAATAGATGACGTTATAGATTTAAATAGCAAATTAAAACTGCGCATAATTTCAGAAAAAGATAAACAATACGAAGCACAGAAAAAGGAACTTAAATCATACATCACAGACTCCGAAATAGAATTAGATGAAGATGGCTATGAATGGGCACTGAACGAATATGAAAGCTGCCAGAAAGACTTTAAAATTAAAACTTTTGCTCTACACAATGGGTATTTAGAAATTATAGAAGTTTGTCCGCTTCCGAATGTCATTAAATATTTAAGTCCAACCATTGAGTTAAAGTATAAATTTGAAGAAATTTATCCATACTTAAAGATGAAAGAAATAGCTAAATAGCTACATCGAACCTATTTTAAGATTAAGTATCTACAGGGTATATAGACTCTGTTTTATTCTTAGTACATTAGCTTAAAGAATAAAACAACAGACTTAAAAAAAAATATTCCGTGTCGTATAATATACCCAAAGAACTAATTGGCCTTACAGAAGAGGAACTAATAGAATCAAGAAAAACATTCGGTTATAATCAAGCTACAGACCTCAAAAAAGGTGCATGGTATAACTTACTCTTCGATATACTAAAAGAGCCTATGCTCCTTTTACTTATTGCAGTTTCAATTATCTATTTAGTAGTAGGAAATTATTCAGAAGCTATATTTATGCTAGGTGCTATAGTAGTAGTATCTGGCATTTCGTTTTATCAAGATAATAGAAGTAAAAAGGCACTTGAGGCACTTGAAAAATTAAATGAACCTCTTAGTATAGTAATCAGAAATGGCAAAATAGTGCAAATTCCAACTCGCGAAATTGCAGTGGGCGACTTCTGTCTAATAGAAGAAGGGCAAATGATTAACGCCGATGGGCAAATAGTATATAGCTCCGACTTTTCAGTAAACGAAGCTTCGCTCAGTGGAGAAAGCTACTCGGTTTTTAAAAGTGCAGAATCGGAAGACCGATCGGTCTATAGTGGAACATTAGTTGTATCTGGACTTGCCGTATTTAAAGTAGAACATATTGGAAGTAAGACAAAACTTGGAAAAATTGGAACATCTATTCAAAATATAAAAGAAGAAGACTCTCCCCTGCACCAACAGATTTCGAAATTCGTTAAGTGGATGGCTGCAATAGGAATTTGCGTATTCTTAATGGTATGGGGTTATAGCTTTTATCAAACGGGAAATTTTGTAGAAAGCTTATTAGTTGGATTAACCTTAGCTATGTCGATTTTACCTGAAGAAATTCCGGTAGCTTTTACCACCTTTATGGCTTTAGGTGCATGGAAGTTAATGAAAGAAGGTATAATAATTAAGCGAAGCAGCGTAGTTGAAACCTTAGGAAGTACCACGGTTATTTGTACTGATAAAACGGGAACTATAACAGAAAACTCCATGCAATTGCCATTGCTTTACAATTACAAAACACAGCAAATAATAGACGAGTCTAATTTCAATAATCCGGAATTATCAGAGTTGATACAATATGCTATGTGGAGCAGCGAACCTGTACCATTTGATCCTATGGAAAAAAGCATACACAACGTGTATGAAAAAACACAGAGCATAGATGAGCGCAAGAATTTTAAAATGATTCATGAATATCCGTTAGATGGGAAACCACCTATGATGACACATATATTTGAGAATAATTCGGGAAGTAGAATTATTGCTGCCAAAGGAGCACCAGAAGCATTATTAGAGGTTTCAAAATTATCGGAGCAGGAGAAGGAAAAACTACGTATACATATTACCGAATTTGGCAAAAAGGGGTATAGAGTTTTGGGCGTGGGTAAAGCACATTTCGATGGAGTTAATTTTCCAGAAAAGCAGCAAGAATTTCAGTTTGAATTTTTAGGATTTACGGTATTTTATGACCCTCCTAAAAAAGGAATACAAGATGTATTCAAGCAGATATATGAAGCTGGCATTAAAGTTAAAGTAATTACAGGCGATAATGCCGACACTACCGGAGCAATTGCAAAGCAAGCTGGTATTATAGATGATAATCTAACTTTAAATGGGGTTGAATTGATGCAACTTTCTAAAGAAAACTTGAAAGAAGCCTGTTCAAAAACTACCCTATTTACACGTATGTTTCCTGAAGCAAAATTAAGTACTATAAATGCACTAAAGGAAAATGGAGAAGTGGTTGCAATGTTGGGCGACGGGGTAAATGATGCACCTGCGCTTAAATCGGCACATATTGGTGTAGCTATGGGAAATAAAGGCACAGAAATTGCTAAAGCGGCCGCCTTGATGGTTATCACAAACGACGATTTAGGGAAATTAATTACCGCCATTGCTGCTGGACGAAGAATTTATGCCAATATAAAAAAGGCTATTCAGTATATAATTTCTATACATATACCAATTATTCTTACGGTTTCATTACCTGTATTTTTAGGTTGGATTTATCCAAATATATTTACTCCAGTACATGTGATTTTCTTAGAATTAATCATGGGGCCTACTTGTTCTATTGTTTATGAAAACGAACCTATGGAAGAAGGAACTATGCAACAAAAACCAAGAAAAATGACAGATACCTTCTTAAGCTTCAGAGAACTAAGATTGAGTATTATTCAAGGTTTAATTATAACAACAGGAGTATTATTTGTATACCAATATGCTATAAAAGCAGGCTATACAGAACAAAACACTAGAGCAATGGTATTTACAGCCATGATATTTGCAAATGTGTTTTTATGTCTTGTAAATCGTTCATTCTATCATAGTGTATTAGAGAGCATGAAGAATAAAAACAAGCTTTTCCCTATAGTAATCTTCACTACTTTAGGCTTATTATTTGCAATTTTATATATTTCTCCAATTGCAGAATTCTTTAAAGTCAGCTGTTTAAATCTAAAAGATTTAAGCTTTTCGATTGGAATAGCAGGATTATCGGTATTGTGGTTCGATGTGTTTAAATGGATAAAATATAGGGGGCTAGCAAAATAACATACATTTATTAAATTAGTTTTAACTTAAACCTATTATTCGATGAAATTGAATTTCAATGCAAGCCTCAATAAACACATTAATATAAAATGAAAAATCTATTCTACATTTTAAATTTAGTAATCTTTATTGCAGCATGTGGAAATAATAAAGAAATCACCACAGTTACAGAAATTGCTGAAGAAGGCACTACTTTAAATAAAGAAGTTGAAATTCTTCAAGCTGGAGAATATGAATTACAAATAGAAGAAACAGAGAGCTTTGCAGAAACTGATATATTCGGAGATAAGGCACTCATCGACTCATTAATAAAAAGCTATGAAGATCCTAAATTTAAACCCAAACATTACGATACCTATTATAAAGATAGATTTGGGCAGTACTTTTATAATACCGACTCTGCCCTGGTGGTAATACTTGCTGATGGTAGCGAACTTAAAATGGAAGATAATTTAGAAGATGGTGATTCATACTTACAACATAGTTTCCATTATTATTTCCCAGAAATAGACTATTATTTAATTGACTTACAACTTTACGAGGGATTTTGCAGTAAACTTATCAATAGAAAGAACGGAAAAGAAAAAATTATTTTTGGGAAGCCTTATCTCTCACTCGACAAATCCAAAATTGTTTGTATAAATTCAGATTTAGTAGCTGGATTTACCTTCAATGGGATTGAGTTATATACAATAAAAGGGGATAGTCTTCAAACTGAATTTGTACTAGAAACCGAATGGGGACCAAGTGATCTTAAATGGCTAAATGAAAATCAATTTTTACTAAAGGTTGAGTATTTTAGCCTAGACGAAGAATTAATTGATTACAAACTAGTTACAATAAAAAAGAAATAAATTAATGGAGTACCTAAGAAGAATGAAGGGCTCAACTATTTTATAAAAGATCAGCTACTCAGCTAGAATGCTGTAAGATTATGTTTCAGAACTAAAAAAAACAAAAGAGCTCGGACTTATATTTGGCTACAAGAAAAGTAGATTCGACTAAATCAAATCCCTAATAAGGTCTCAACTTTGTGCTAGTATTTAAATTAAAAACAATTAGATATGAGCACAAAAACAAAAATTGCAATCATAACTGGTGGAAGTCGTGGTTTAGGACGAAATATGAGTATTTCCTTAGCAAAAAAGGAAATAGATATTATTTTCACATATCAATCTAACATAACAGAAGCAGAGAAAGTAGTACAAGAAATCACCTCATTGGGTCGTAGAGCAAAAGCTATTCAGTTAGACATACGACAAAATTCTTCATTTGAAAATTTCCTAATAGAAGTCAATACTTATCTAAAACAAAATTATACTGGTTCAAAAATTGATTTTCTAATAAATAATGCCAGAATAGGATTATACGCACCAGTAACAGAAATAACAGAAGAGTTAGCCGACGATTTATATCATATACACTTTAAAGGAGTTGTATTATTAACTCAAAAATTATTGCCATATATAAACAATGGTGGAGCTATAATTAATATTTCAACTGGCTTAACACGGATAATTATTCCTGGAGCATCAATTTATGCATCCATGAAATCAGGAATTGAAACCTATACTAAATATTTAGCAAAAGAACTTGGCGAACGAAGAATTAGAGCTAATGTTGTTGCCCCAGGTGCAATAGAAACTGATTTTGGAGGAGGCCGAACAAGAGACAATAAAGAAATCAACGCTTATATTGCATCTAATACGGCTTTAGGAAGAGCAGGATTGCCAGAAGATATAGG
>DATCKI010000198.1:0-2289 GCA_036562365.1 Bacteroidia bacterium
AGCAACTGAAATAGGCCAAAAGTTTAAAAACTTTTGAACCGTTTTATAGAATAATATAATTGCAATTGTACTCCAAATAAAGTTCCAAAATCTTAAGTAAAGAATATTCTCTCCAAATACATTTTCGAACCAAGCTATTAAATAGTAATGAAGTGGAAATTCACATATACCTTTCCCTTCAATAGACTCTAAAGAATAAGAGCCCGTATTAAAGAATTTCATTCCATTTTCTCTATAGAATTGAATGAAATTCAAGCTATCTATTTGTCTTATAAAATGAATGGAATCTGGTCCATAAAACAGATATTGAAAGGTACCTATATAAAAGAAATAAACTAAAAGCAGTAAAATAAAAGCGCTCAAGCCCCAATTCTCATTTTCAAGTAGGTTCTTTTTCATTACAAGGCAAGTTTACAAAATAGACAGCACACATCTAGATTATACGCAAAAAAAAAGCGACCCTAAGGCCGCTTATATCTTAATTTACTTTTTGAATTTTGAAATTACGCTTTTCTTTTCCAACCTCTATATCTACGATATAGATACCAGTTGCAAGATCTCGAATATCTAAAGTATTACCACTTTGAATTTCATTAAGCTGTTTTAAAACTCTTCCTTGCATATCTACAACTTTCACAGAAGCCGTTTCGTTTTTATTCCAAGCTATAGTTAGAATTCCGGAAGTTGGATTTGGGTAAATACTAAATAAAACTAAGTCTTTTTCTTCTATACTTACATTCGTAAAAACTGGTGCAGAAACAGGAGACACACAACCATTAGCATCAGTTGCCACAACTGTATATGCTCCATTATTAGTTACTGTATAAGTTGAACTTGTTGCTCCAGTAATTGGATTTCCATTAATATACCATTGGAAAGTAACCCCAGGTGATGCCGTTAATACAGCTCCATTTTGAGTAATGGTTGGTGGAGTTGAGAACGCATTAACTGTAATATTGGTTTGGTAAGAATCAGACCCACCAGGATTTGTTACAGTTAATGTTGCGGTATAAGTTCCAGGGGTATTATAGGTAACCGTAGGAGACGCTAAATTAGAGGTACTTGGGGTTCCACCGGGGAAATCCCATGAATAAGTTAAGTTATTTCCTGTACTTGTATTATTAAAATTCACCGTTAGTGGAGCACATCCTGAAGTATTATTTGCTGAATAACTAGCTACTGGAGGAGGTGTTACCCCGCTACAATCGTAGGTTTGCACAGCCTGTAGGGCTTTATGTGCATTTAATCGACCACTAGTAGCTACTTGTGTAGCAAAATTCGATTTAACATCAACGCTACCTAATAACCAAGAGCGCATTTGCAAGGCCTTGGCCCCTGGGTTTGCTTTATAATCTAAAATAAATTGTTCACAAGCGGCTGCATACATTAAGGCTACTACACCCGTTACCATTGGTGTTGCCATAGATGTTCCTGTGCTGCTTTGGTAAGTATTTGTCGAATAGGTACTATAAATTTGGGTCCCAGGAGCAGCTAAATCCATATGTGTAGTTCCATATCCAGCATATGTATATTTCACATCAGTTCGGGTACTATTAGTAACTGCGATCATATAATTACTTGGACAAGTAGTAGGGATATCACCAACAACATCTATGTTTACATGATTATTAGGCCCTGCGCCCATATTTAAAATACCCAAAGTGCCCAATGTATCATAAAAAGCACACCATGCTGAGAACTGTGAGGAACTTGCATTACCATTATCTACACCAAATGACGAATTTGTCGCAACTACAAAAGCCCCTTTAGCTCCATTGGTTTGATTATATAATTTACGCATTTTAGCAGCATAACCATAAGCTGCTATAACAACACTAGCAGTCCAACTTGAACCTCTAATCGGCATAATTTTCACGTTCCAATTTACACCAGAAACTCCAGAACTATTATTTCCTTTTGCTCCAATAATACCAGCAACATGCGTCCCATGATCATCCCCAGTGCTTAAATTCCCATTATTATTGTACGCATTCCAACCGTCAAAGTCGTCTATATATCCATTTCCATCATCATCTACACCATTATTAGGTATCTCTTGACGATTCTTAAACCAATTGGGCTTTAAATCAGGATGATTTAAATAAAAACCACCGTCCACCACAGCAACGACTATAGAGTCTCCTGTTGCAGTAACTCCTCCGGTAGTAATATCCCAAGCCTCTGGTGCGTCAATATCTGCATCTACAGTTCCTCCGCTTTGCCCAGTATTATGTAACCCCCATTGCTGATTAAAGCTGGGATCGTTAGGAGTAGTAGCTCTTGATTGTA
>DATCKI010000204.1:0-16060 GCA_036562365.1 Bacteroidia bacterium
CCAATTAGTGCCAAATTATGGGCTAGTTCTGTAAATAAAATGATATTAATATCAGCTATTTATTCTATAGCATCGGTACTTATTGGTTTTGCTTTAGCCTATTATCTAGATAATACCTTGTCGGCTACAATAACATTATCAAGTGCCGCGTTATTTATATTATCCTTTATCGTTAAACAAATTCTTGTTCGAAAGAAAATCGAACAAAACTTTAGCACGGCTAGTATAAGCAATGAAGGGAGGGTTTGATAAATTATCAAGACTGTATTCCATCTCTTCGCCTGTTTCTAAATTAATGAGCGAGCCACCTGCCATAGTCAAAAGCGCGTGTCCTGCTGCAATATCCCAGATAGAAGTTTTTCCTGTTCTAATATATGCATCAGCTTTGCCTTCTGCTAATAAGCCAAATTTTACAGCACTTCCAACTTTTTTATTTTCAATTTTAAATTCAGAGCTTAATGTATCTATTAATTTTTGATATTTCTTTTTAGCTTCTTCCGAAAATGTTCCATATACTAAATGGAAAGTATCTGTAATAGAATTAGAATTAATAGCATCTACATGGTGTTTTGCAAAATTATATTTCATAATTCCATCGGAACTCGTATACCAAATTGTAGATTGAATGGGACTACAAATAGCTCCGAATATAGGTTTCCCGTTTTCGATGAGAGCTATGTTTATGGCAAATTCACCTGTTTTATTTACAAATTCTCTTGTTCCATCTAAAGGGTCAACACACCAAAATAGTGGAGTGTCCGAATTTTTGAATTTAGAAATAACCTCTTCGCTTATTACTGGAATCTGGCTAGAAGCTAATATTTCTCGAATTAAATTATCAGAAGAGATATCTGCTTGTGTAACAGGGCTATCGTCTGATTTTGTTAGAACTTCAAACGGAGTTTGATATATTTCTAGAATTACTCGTGATGCAGCCATACAAGCTTTAACAGCGAGGAATTCTAACATTCTTCTATCATTTAGCATATTGCTTTAATTTTTCCTCAATGAGGTAAGTAATTACTTCTTTTTCTGTCATACCTGCAGCTCTAATTTGTTGAGGAATTATACTAGCAGGAGAGAAGCCTGGAATCGTATTAGCTTCAAGGAAATAAGGCGTTTCACCTTTTACGATAAAGTCTATACGCACCATACCTTTACATTCTAAGATTCTATAAAGCTTTTTAGTTAATTCGTTTAAGCGTTTATGAGTAGCCTCAGGAAGCCGAGCTGGAGTAATTTCTGTACTTGCGCCTTCGTATTTAGCGGCGTAATCAAAGAATTCATTATGAGGAACAATCTCAGTAATAGGTAGGCAGATAAGCTCGCCATTTTTTTCAAAAACTCCACATGCAACTTCTACACCTTCAATAAATTCCTCGAAAATGGCAGTATGGTCATGTTTAAATACATCTGCCAATGCGGCTGGGAATTGAGCTTTTTCTTTGATTTTATAAGTAGCTACCGAGCTTCCTCCGTTATTGGGTTTTAAGAAACAAGGATATCCTGTTATGGAAGTAATAGCATCGTAATCAATGCTTTCGTGTTTATGTTTGGTCACAGCTTTAGCAACTGGAATATCGAAGGCTACGGCTAGTTTTTTAGAGACTAATTTGTTCATAGTTAGGGCACAATTCAGAATATCTGGCCCTACTAAAGGAATGCCCATTAATTCAAAATAGCCTTGAATAATACCATCTTCACCAGGGGTGCCATGAATTATATTATACACAACATCAAAGTGTTGTTTAGTATTATTTAGTTGAAACGAAAAATCAGATTTATCTATACTAAGTTGTTGATTTTCATATTCAACATACCAAGAATTACCTTTAATAATTACAATATAAGCTTCGTATAAGTTAGGGTCAGTAACCGAAAGGACCATTTTGGCTGAATTGATACTAACTTCATATTCGCCAGAATTTCCGCCAGCAATTATAGCTACACGCTTTTTCATATTATCTAATTTACATGGTAAAGGTACATGCAAAAATGTATCTTATAGTATAGTTATTAAGAATATTTGAGCAATAAATTGTGGACAAATTGAAATGATGCTTTTGGGAAATTTATTTAGATTTGTGCGAATATAACTTTTGGAGTATTGTGTTTAGTAAAGAAAATTTTAAAACTCTGGTATTAGCAACCGCTGTAATGTTGGGTGTTGCAGCAATTTTATTCTGGGCATTGAAGTATTATACTCGTCACGACGAGAAAATTATAGTTCCTGATGTAATTGGTAAAGCTGCAAGTATAGCCATTCAAGAATTAGAACAATTAGATTTAGTTCCTGTAATTACTGATACAATTTACGTTGCTGATAAAAAAGTTAATACGGTTATTGAACAATCACCAGATAAAGACTCTGAAGTAAAAAGTGAGAGGAAGATTTATCTAGTTATATCGAGTAATAAAGCTCCAATGGTTGAATTACCTGACTTGAAAGATTTAAGCGAACGTGAAGCTAAAGCTCAACTTACTGCTCGTGGTTTTAAAGTGGGTAAGGTTATTCAAGTACCTCAGTTTGGTGGGGTTATCGGATTGAATTATCAAGGTAAATCGGTAGAACCAAGAACTCGTGTTCCTAAAGGTTCTACAATAGATATTAGAATTGGACGTTTTACTTCTGATTCAGACACAACTCGAACTAATTTGACAGAAATTGAGTAGAAAATTTACATACAAGCTAACCTTACTTGCCGCTTTGAGCTTTATTAGTTTAAAAGCCGAAGCTCAGTATATTGTAGAAGAACCTTTAGGTTATAATTCGGTATTACGCAAATCAAACGATATGACTAAAGATTTGGTTATACCAGGTTCTCAATACTACTTCGAATTGGATACCATCTCATTGCCATTCCTCGACGATTTTAGTAGAAATAAATTTAAAGATTATCGATTCTACCAATATAGTGGAGTGTCAACACAATTCAGAAACTATTACGAAGTTGACGATATTTTAGATCCATTCCCAGATAGTATTTACTGGGTTAATACTCAACCTTACGAATACTTTGTTAGCGGTGGGGGAATAGACTCTATGCTAAGTAACCAAATGGTGCGTATTTTTGTTTACGATACTTTGGCTAATCCATTTAGAAGGATTGATACTATCGAAGCGTACGCATATCACGACCGTTTAGTTGTTGAAGGGGGCATGGTAGTCACTAAAATGGGCAAATACGATGGCCGCTTCTATAAACGCGAAAAGGAATATTATATCTATCCTGCTCAATCTTGGGATCATAGCTTATGGGTCGATAATTTTGTCTATAGAAACTTCCACTTAGGTGTGAATCCGCCTACATACGGAGTTGCAACCTTCGACGGTATCAATGAACGCGGTGTTCCCTACGATATTACAGTTACTACCTCTAAAGTGGCTGATCACCTAACTAGTAAACCTATCGATTTAAGTGGATATACTGCTGCTGATTCTCTTTATTTGAGCTTCTATTATCAACCACAAGGACGTGGATTTTACCCAAGTCCAAACGATAGTCTTGTACTAGAATTCAGAAGCCCCGACGAAATTAATTGGAGACATATTTGGAGTGTGCCTGGTACACAATTGCACGACTTTAAAAAAGTTATGATTAAAATAACGGATCCAATTTTCTTGAAAAAAGGTTTTCAGTTCCGTTTTAAAAATTACGCTAATATAAATGCTAATAAAGATCATTGGATGATAGACTATGTCTATTTAAATGCCAATAGAAGTCTTTCTGATAGCGTGTTTAAAGATATTGCAATTGCAGAATTACCTAAATCTATCTTAGATGAATATACCCGTATGCCTTATCATCAAATATTGAAAGCAGATATTGATGAGAAATGGGAAGATATGCATATTAGCAATCTTTGGAGCCAGGACATTGGGGTGTATTACGAGCATACCTTTATCGATCAAGCTGGAAATATTTTAAGTACATATCCTGCAGATAACTTACCTGGTTATTACGATACTTCATGCGTAGCGCCATTGCATATTGCGGGTTACGACGATAATGTTCGTCATAGCGGGCCAGCTTTTAGTTATGACTTTGACGTGCAATGGCCAGGAGGATTACCTTTTACAGCTAAACAAGTATTTCAAGTGCGCCATAGAGTTCAAGCCTTTAATTGTCCACAAGTTGGGGCTTGGTCTACGTTTATAGACGATAATACCGATAACGACACTGCATATTACGCTCAAGTTTTTCATAATTACTATGCGTACGACGATAGTACAGCAGAATCGAGCATATTCTTAGGTCAACAAGGCGAAGTAGGATATATGTTTGAGGCTAACTTTGCAGATACTTTACGCGCTATTCAAATTCATTTTAACCCACAAGGTGATAATGCTGAAATGTATAATTTCACTTTAATGGTTTATAAAGATAATGGTGGAGAACCAGGAGATACTTTATACACTCAAACCTATGTGATACCAGAATATTCTGAATGGGGACCTAATGGTTTTACAACCTATATACTCAATAGGCCTGTTCCTATACCTGCAGGCAAGTTTTATGTAGGTTGGAAACAAAATACCATATTCAAAATGAATGTGGGGATGGATAAAAACTTCGATAGAGCAGACCGTTTATTCTTTAAAACTCTTGGAGCGTGGATGACTTTCGAAGATTTAGGGTATGAAGGAAACCTAATGATCCGTCCAGTTGTTGGTGCACCAGTTCATGATTCAGACTTTGTTGGTTTACCAGTTTACAAAGGTGAAGATGCACTAGTACATAGCATGAAATTATATCCAAATCCTGCTAATGATTTCATTAAAATTCAAGCATCTTTACCGGTTGATAAAGAATTGGATATAGAAATTTACTCATTAAGCGGTGCTTTAATTTATAAAGCAAGTCAAAATCAGTTAGAATCAATCCCTGTAAGTCATTTACAGAGTGGAATATATATACTTAAAGCTTCAAATTTAAAAGAAGGCTTTATTAAATCTCAAAAGTTTGTAATAAGCAAGTGACACATACCAATTTATCCGTATCAGAACCCTTAGGTGAAGAAGAAAACGAAGAGTTTTTATACGAACATCATCATATTATCTGCGATAAAGGGCAAGCACCTTTACGTATTGATAAGTTTTTACAAGCTCGTTTAGAAGGAATCTCTAGAAGTAAAATTCAAGCTGCTGCTGAAGCAGGTTGTATTTTAGTAAATGAAAAAGTAGTTAAACAAAACTATAAAATTAAAGGTGGAGACGAAATTAAAATTGTCTTTAGTAAACCTAGAGTTTATTCCGAAGTTAGACCTGAAAATATTCCTTTGGATATTATTTATGAAGATGAATCTTTATTAGTGGTAAATAAGCCTGCAGGTTTAGTTGTGCATCCAGGTGTAGGTAATTATACGGGTACTTTAGTTAATGGCTTATTGTATCATGTTTCGCAGCTTCCTGAAGTGCAAAATTTAAGTCCAGATAGTCCCAATTACCCGCGTCCTGGTTTAGTACATAGAATAGATAAAAATACCACTGGTTTACTAGTAGTAGGTAAAAATGAACGTAGTCTGGATAATTTGGTAAAACAATTTTACGACAGAACTGTAGATAAGATTTATGTTGCTTTGGTTTGGGGTAATGTTGCCGAAGACGAAGGTACTATTACAGGAAATATTGATCGCCACGAAAGATATAGAAAACTATTTGCAGTTTATCCGGCAGATGGCGAAAAAGGAAAACCTGCAGTTACACACTATAAAGTTTTAAAACGTTATGGATATGTAACTTTAGTTCAAGTAAAACTTGAAACAGGCCGTACTCATCAGATTCGCGTTCATATGAAGTCGATTGGGCACACTTTATTTAACGACGATACCTACGATGGTAACCGTGTAATTAAAGGGCCCAATCATAATAAATACAAACAGTTTGTACAAAATTGTTTCGACTTAATTCCGGCACAAGCTTTACATGCACAAACTTTATCATTTACACATCCTGTAACGGGTGAAAGAATGACTTTTGAAGCAGATTTGCCAAATGGATTTAAGAAGATTTTAGAAAAATGGGAAACTTATTCGCAAGCTGTAAAGCCAGTGATTGAAGATGAAGATGTTCCTCCACTTACGGATTAGTATATCCTTCCCATAACCCCATTTTGGTTAAGATGCGTACCGTTCTCTTCGAAGGATAGTAATACCAAATTTCAAGTGTGTTTTGAAGTAATTTTGGATATACTTCGGCCTTTCTAGGAATAAGAAATATCTCCGTAGAAACTTGTGTGTAATACGGGAATGGATAGGGCAGAGGTGTTAATGTAGAGTCTTTTAAAGAAATCATATCTATAGGAGTAATACTTCGATATCCTCCATTTTTTCCTATAATATATTCATAGTCTAAGCTTGCGTATATTAAGTTTTTCTCTTTTACATAGATACTAGTATCGACTACCATACTATCGTTGTAAAAAGCTCTATAATTTTTATTTTTAATAAACTTATCTACTTGAGTTGCACTAATGAAATAAACTGGGCAGAAAGTAAAATCTTTACGGAAGCTATTAATTAAACGTTGGTTTAATTCTCTCGCATTTCTTTCAAACCTTTCAGCATTAACGGTATCACCATATTTTCTTAATATAGCGCCACGCATACTGTCTGTTTTTAAATAGAAAATAATCGCTCCATCTTTTTTAATATCAGGGTGGTTTCTGAATGTAGATTGAGCAAAGCTAATGCTACGAATTACACAAAATAAAAATAGTATATAGATGCCAATTTTTCTATTCATAAATTAAAGTTACAAATTTTTAAATTAGCTTCTATATACTATTTTCAGTACTTATCGGATTAAAGTTTCATTCCAAGATGGAACATGGTAAAAGTCCAAATGTCGGTCCACTCTTCTATAGATTTAGAAGTTGGTTTTCCGGCACCGTGACCAGCATTTACATCAACTCGAATTAAAACAGGGTTTTTACCTTTTTGATTTTTTTGTAATTCGGCAATGAATTTAAAACTATGTGATGGAACAACGCGGTCGTCGTGGTCAGCTGTAGTTACCAATGTTGCTGGATATTCTTTATTCTTTATGTTATGCAAAGGAGAATATTTAATTAGGGCCTCAAATTCTTCTTTCACACTGCTTACACCGTAGTCATCAGCCCATGCATAACCAATAGTAAATTGATGATAATGCAACATATCTAAAACTCCAACTCCTGGTAAAGCCACTTTAAAGAGGTCTGGTCTTTGTGTCATAACGGCTCCAACTAAAAGTCCACCATTACTTCTACCACAAATTGCGATTTTAGATTTATTGGTATATTTTTCAGCAATCAGATATTCTGCAGCCGCAATAAAATCATCGAATACATTTTGTTTTTGAGCTTTAGTACCAGCCTTGTACCATTCTTGTCCGTACTCGCCACCACCACGAATATTGGCAACTGCATAAATTCCACCATTTTCTAAAAATGGAATCATTGCAGGTGAAAATGATGGAGTAACCGATACATTAAACCCTCCATAACCATATAAGAAAACTGGATTAGTTCCTGTAAGTTTTATACCTTTTTTGTAGGTTAAAAACATAGGAACTTTGGTACTATCTTTCGAGTAATAGAATACTTGTTTTGTTTCGTATTCGTCGGAATTAAACTTAACTTGAGCTCTCCAAATTTCGTTAATACCACCTGATTCTGGTTGGAATTCATATATAGTACCTGGCTCTAAATAACTTGTAAAAGTAAAATGCCCCATATGGTGCCCATCTTCAGCATTTAAGCCACTTACTATACCAGCTCCAGGAAGATTTATTTTAGTTAAAAATTTACCGCGACTACTATAAACCTCTAATTCAGACTTTACATCTTTTAAATATTGTGCCACAAAAACATGATTATGATAAATTACATTCGTAAGTACATAATCTTTCTCTGGAATGATGACTTTAATTTCAGAAGGCTTCTTTGTATTAACAGCTATCAATCGCCCATTTGGAGCTCCAGAGTTAGTGAAAATATATAATTGATTGTTTTGATGGGTAATTATTTGTGCATCTTGATCAAATCCATCATATAACTTCACCCATTCTGCTTTTGGGTCTGATGCTTCTTTGAAATACAAAGTATTTCCAGAGGTAGTTTCACTTGAAGTTAAATAGAATATTTTCTCGTCATCGGTTACATTAAATGAGTAAAATCTATTTGCATTTTCTTTGTCTTCGTACACTAATGAATCTAATTCTGGGCGAGTTCCAAGTTTATGATAATACACTTTCATGTTATTATTAATACCATGTAACTCTCTTTTTGTATCGTATTTACTATAAAAGAAACCGTCTTTATACCAAGATGCACCAGAGAATTTGATGTTTTTAATTACCTCATTTTCAAATTGCTTGGTGTTTAAATTTAATATTCTAAAATTAGTCCAATCGCTACCAGCATCCGATAAACCCACTACGGCATAATCAGCATTTTGATTAACAGAAAATAACGTAATTGCGGTGGTCCCTTCTTTTGATAATGTATTAGGGTCTAATAGTACTTCAGGAGCTGAAGCTAGCCCCGCTTGATAGTATAAAACACTTTGATTTTGAACACCATCATTCTTAAAATAGAATATTTTACCCCTCTTAGTGAATGGAGTGGAACGGCGTTCATAATCCCAAATTTCTTGTAAACGAGTTTTTATTTTAGACTTAAAAGCAATCTTATTTATTAAACTATCTGTAAGTCTATTCTGAGCACTTACCCAATTTTTAACTTCTTCTGAATTTAATTTTTCCAACCATCTAAAGTTTTCGGTAACCACTGTATCGAAAAATGTTTCAGTTTGTGGGGTAACTCTCGTTTCAGGGTACTTAATTTGTGCATTCATAGCCGTAGAAATCAGACTTAAAACAAATAATCCGGTTAAATTTTTCATAGTAAATTGACAAATTTATTTTCCTCTAAGATAATAAAACTTTATGCTCTTGGATGGAAACGCATAATGGTATCTCTTAAGTACTCTCTATCTAAATGTGTGTATATTTCTGTGGTGGTTATGGAAGCGTGCCCTAGCATTTCTTGAACCGCCCTTAAGTCGGCTCCACCTTCAACTAAATGAGTGGCGAATGAATGGCGTAAGGTATGTGGACTAATCTTCTGGGTAATCATAGCCTCTTTAGCCATCTTTTTTAGTTCCATGAAAACGTACTGACGACTAAGTGGATTTCCAAATTTATTCAAGAATAAAACATCTTCACTTCCTGGTGCAATAGTTTGATGTACACGGGTATGATGAAGATATAAATTAACTGCATTCATTGCCTTTGAGCCAATTGGTACTAATCTTTCCTTATCACCTTTACCTGTTATCTTTATATATCCATCATTAAAGTGTAGATTACTAATCTTTTGATTGATAACTTCAGAAACCCGCATGCCACAGCTGTATGCAAGTTCAAATAAGGCTATATTTCTTTGTCCTTCTGTTTTACTTAAATCGATGGTGTTTAGAAGCATTTGAATTTGTTCAGGACTTAAAACTTCCGGAAGTTTACGCCCCAATTTTGGCATTTCTAGCAATTCTGATGGGTCTTCGTTAATGATATCCTCCATCATACAATAGGTGAAAAAGGAACGAACTCCACTCAAAATACGCGATTGAGAGCTAGAGCTTAGCCCCATTTCCACTAAAAGTGCCACAAAATCTTGTAAATGTTGTAGCTTAATGTCTTGTATATCTCCTTTAAACTCTTGACTTTGTAAAAAGCTAAAAAACTTTTGAATATCGCTTAAATAAGCCTCAATGCTATTTGGAAGTAGAGACTTCTCAAGCATTAGCCAAGCTTGAAATCCTTTTATGTAACTTTGATAATTCATGATCTAGTGCAAAGAAAATAGTACTTTAGCTATGTTTTTTAAATAGTTTCAAAAATCAATTAACAATGAAATTAGAATTTTGCGGAATAATTCAGATAATAAATGGTCCCAATTTAAATTTATTGGGAACGCGCGAACCATCTATTTACGGAAATGATAGTATGGAAGATTATCTGAACTCAATACGCAAAAGTTTTCCAGATTTAGAAATTAGGTATGCGCAATCGAACCACGAAGGCGATTTAGTAGATTTAATTCAAGCTTGTGGCTTAAAAAACATACCTATCATTTTAAATGCCGGCGCTTATACTCATACCTCAGTAGCCTTAGCTGATGCAATCTCGGCGTCTAAAGCCTATGTGGTTGAGGTACATATTTCTAATATATTCGCTCGAGAAGAATTCAGACATAATTCATTTATTTCTCCAAAGGCTGTAGCAGTAATAAGTGGATTAGGTTTATTTGGCTACGAAGCGGCAATTCAATATATATTAGATAAATCTATCCGTGGATAGATTCCGATTTGCCATAATTTTGGATCACGCTATCTTCATATTCTAACCATTCCATCCAACGTTGGTCTACATATTCACGTGGTTTTACCGAGCGTGCAAGTGTGATAAACATGGTATAATGAGCTGCTTCGCTTTCCATTAATTCGCGGTAAAATTCGGCAAGTTTTTTGTCTTCCACATTTTCACTTAAAACTCTAAAACGCTCGCAACTTCTAGCTTCAATAAGTGCGCCTATTAATAATTTTTCTACCAAATGAGCCTTACGGTCGCCTCCTTTTAAAGTGAATTTCAACAATTCGTTTACGTAATTGTCTTTTTTTTCTTTTTCAAGCGTCCAACCCCGTTCAATTATCAAATCGTGTACTCGTCTAAAATGATCCATTTCTTCTTGAACAAGTTCGCTCATGTGTTTAACTATTTCAGTTTCTTCCGGAAATTGAACCATTAAAGAAATAGCCGAAGAGGCTGCCTTTTGTTCACACCAAGCATGATCAATAAGAATTTCCTTAATATTTTTCTCAACTACATTTTTTACCCAATGTGGGTCTGTCGACATTTTTAAGCGTAGTACTCCCATAGTGCAAAATTACCTTCTTTTCAATTGAATTCCTATCCCTTAATTTTAGGGAATATCAATTTTTATGTACTTTCGAAAAAAAATCTTTGATGAAAAATATCTTCCCTCTTCTAATTGTTTCTTCATTTTTAGCATGTGTACAAGGCTTGGCGCAAGGAGTTTATTCGAATTATAGTAAAGACTATTATCATTTAATTGAAAGATATGAGATAAAAAATAGTAGAGTAAGTGAAGACTTTTTTACCACAGGTGGTAATATCAGACGCCAAGATATAGCTCATTATTTTGATAATTATTACGAAAACTTGAATCCTAAAACGCGGCTATCTAAAAGAGATTCATTTAATATAGACTATTTATTAGCTGATAATTGGGAGTGGAGTAAGAATGCCGATGAAGTTTCGAAACCTTATTGGAAAATTAAAAAAAGCTTTTTGAAACATTTTTACGTAAGACGTAATGCTTTTTTGAGTCATGAAACAAAAAATAAACTCTTCGAAATTCAGTTTAATCCTGTTTTTTATGGATTGATTGGATATGAAAAAGGAAATGGCTTACAATACATAAATACACGTGCTTTTGAAGCGAGAGGAATGATCGGACGCCGATTAGGTTTTTATACCTTTTTAAGCGAAAATCAAGCTCGTTTTCCTTCATATATATCTGGATTAGAAAAAGGATGGAACGCTTTGCCTGGAGAGAATTTCTATAAAGATTTTAAGACTAATGGGGCCTATGATTATTTCCAGTTCCGTGGTTATTTAACCTTTTCAGCTATAAAAGATGTATTGCAATTTCAATTTGGGCATGATCAAAACAGATTAGGAACAGGGTATAGGTCATTATTATTAGATAATAATGCCCCACCTATGCTGTTTTTTAAGACAACGGTTAAAGTTTGGAAATTTCATTATCAATGGATTATTTCACAAGGGATTAATAACTCTTCTAAAATTGCTTATGGAGGTTTTGATAAGAAGTATTTTGCATGGCATCATTTGAGCTTTAATATAGGTAAAAAGGTCAATATTGGAGTTTTCGAGGCCATAACCAATGGTGCAGCAGGTGCAGATGCTAAATTTGAATTGAATTATTTAAATCCAGTTATTATTTACAGATCTGTTGAAGCTTATATTGGAAATAAAAATTCGTCGATCTTAGGATTAGACTTTAAAGTAAATTTTGCGCGTCATTTTCAGGTTTATGGACAGTTGGCTGTTTCGGAGCTAAACTTCCAAGAGCTGAAAAAGCGTAATGGCTGGTTTGGAAATCAGCAAAGTTTCCAACTTGGTGCTAAGTACATAGATGCATTTACGGTGAAGAATTTAGACTTACAAGCCGAGTTTAATTATGTAAGGCCATTTATGTATACAGACCGAATTCCAGAAGCTGCATATACTCATTATAATCAGCCTTTAGCGCATGCATTAGGGGCAAATGTGATGGAAGTAGTAGGGATAATTAGATATCAGCCTCATAAACGCATAAATTTAAGTCTTGAGAGCTTTTATGCAATAAGAGGTTTAGATCCTAATCCTGGAGATAATTACGGTAGTAATTTATTAATTTCTTACGAAGATAGAACGCAAGACTATGGCAACTTTATGGGAACAGGAGCTAAAACTAAGGTATTATTTGGCAACTTCACGGCTAGCTATATGTTCCGTCATAATTTCTTCTTCGACTTGAATTTGATATATAGAAATTCGAAAAGTGATTATGCTCAATATAATACCAATAGTTTAATTGCGAATTTGAGTGTAAGAATGAATATAGGACGAAGATTTTTAGCGTACTAAATAAAAAAAGCGACCAGTTAAGGTCGCTTTCCTGTTTTCATAAGAGGAATAATTTCAATATTTAAGAAGAGGAGATTCCCTCTTAGAAAAAAGGGGGGATAATTTTTAATTATTTTGAGAAATGTAATTTATACTTTAGTCTACCTGTTGACTTAACAGTAGTATTACTATTTGGATAATAGGTATTGATGTTAGTATTAGTAAATGAAATGATGAAATCGTTTTTAGTCAATTCTTCTACATTGAAGGTTATACTTCCTGAATTACCTTGAGTAATAATAAATTGAGTTTTAACCTCGTCAGTATTGCCCCAAGACCAAGCTGCAGTCCCTTCGCTGGTTGATGCAATTTCATTAAAGTTGGTATTATTCGAAGGAGCATTCGAGAATTCTTCTAGTCTTGAAATTCTTCTACTTTTTCCTTTCATTTCTAAAACACCACCTTCTTTAAAATTAAAAGTTTGTTCAAACTCATCTTTGTCGGTAGTTCTCTGCCAAACTTCAGCTAATCCGTCAACTTTTGTACTTTCAAATGAAACATTATACATTTCATTTCCAATCATGTACGAAGAGTCCCTTTCAATTTCTAACACATTTGGAGTTGCATCAACAAAAGTTGTAGCAGTAGTTTCAGCGCTAACGGTTTGAAAATCTTTTAGTTTCCACTCAGAACGCACTAAGTTTTTGTCTAATTTGTCTTTTTCTTTCGCACAGCTTGCTAAAATAAAAGCTGTTGCAAGGCCGGCAAGTAACAATTTCGTGTTTGTTTTCATAATTTGAGTTAAAGTTTATTGTTAGATAACATAATTTGTGCCAAAGTGATGAAACTGATAAAAAATGAGGTTTTTTATTTTAAATCTTTGGAATTTACGAGGTTAAATGTAGGTATTTTCTGCAAGGTGTAGAAAAAATCCACAAAAAAACCTCAAATGTTAAATTTGAGGCTTATGATATAAGTAAAATAGGTTAGTTAGAATTCTGTTTCTTGGAATTGAATTCCAAATTCCTCTAATTCGTCGAGTACTGGATTGTAAATTTCTGGATATACGGGTAATAAAACCCCTTTACCAGTAATTTTACCTGTTAAAATTCCAACGGCAGCTATACCAAGAGGTAAGCCAACAGTTTTAGCCATTGCGGTTCTGTTAGCACTTTCTCCTATACAAACCATAGAAGAGTTTATAGTTTTATGTTCACCATTTAATTCATATACGAATTTATGCCACATTACTACCATATCTTTGTCTTCTGGCTTAGGAGTCCATTTCTGTTCGAGTATATGAAGTAGCATTTGTGCAGGAGTAGCATTTTTAAGACCTGGTTTTACCGTATCATCGAATAAGCCTAACCAAGTTAGTTTTTCCATTTCTAAAGAGTCTAAATCTAAACGCAATTGTTGTGCTAATTTAGTCTCAACTGAATCGGTAGGATGCCAGTATAAGAAAGAGTTTATGAACTCTCTATTGGTCAATTCATGCGAATTGGCCATAATATAAGAATCGTCGGTTGCGCCTAATTGTACTAAACAATCCCATGCTTTGCAGTAACCAGGCTTACGGAAGGTTCCTCTATAAACGGTTTTAGCATCTTGAAGTTTGTATGCTTCTTGATATTTAAGAGAATCTCTATTTGCATAACCTTCAAATTTTCCATAAGGTTCAATACGAACAATTTCAGTACGTCTAAACACACGTTGATATGGAATGTATTTGTAGGTTCCTTCATGTAAGAATTTACAAGCCCCACCTTGCGAAGCTAAAACTACATTTCTTGGAGCCCAGAAAAATTTATAATGCCATGGGTTATCATCGCTTTCAGGTGCAGGTAAGCCTCCTGTAAACGATTCGAAGTCTCGAATATAAGCGCCTTTACTTTGTAAACGGTCTATGATTCTTAAGGCACTCATATGGTCTATACCCGGATCTACTCCAATTTCGTTAAGAAGTAATATCCCTTTAGATACAGCTTCTTCATGAAGGGTTTTCATGTTATCACTAATATACGAAGCCGTAACCATGTTCTTACCAAGTGTTACACAATCTTTTGCTACTTCGAAGTGAAGTGCAGCTGGTAACATAGAAATTACTAAATCGTGCTCTTGAATAAGCTGTTTGCGTAATGGTTCATCGTGCATGTCGAATGCAACCGCTTTCCCATTTGGATGATTATTTAATTTTTCTTCAGCTAATTTTACGTTTAATTCGGCTATAGTTAGGAAAAAAGGTACCTGAGTACTTTTACTTAATAGATAGTCAATTAAAACAGTAGCAGATCGCCCAGCACCAATTAATAATACCTTTTTCATCTCAATGTTATTTACGATACAAAGGAACGTATTATAGAATGAAATAACCAAAATATAGTTGTAAAAATAGTTATCAAAACCTGTACATTTGTCTAAAATTTTAATATGAAAAATCAATATATTTTTTGGGGCTGTATTTTAGCAGCTTTATCTGTTGCATTCGGAGCTTTAGGTGCTCATGCTATCAAACAAAATTTCTCTGAATATAGTGCAGGTATATTCGATACTGCCGCTAAATTTCAAATGTATCACGCTATGGCAATTATATTACTTGGATTAGTTGCCGAACGTAAAAAACATATCAGCTTTGTTTTGCCAGCCATTCTTTTTGGAGGCGGAATTCTTTGTTTCTCGGGCTCTCTTTACCTTCTTGCGGTGAAATCAGCTTTCAGCATAGATATTAGTTTCCTTGGCCCTGTAACTCCTTTAGGCGGATTATTATTTATGGCGGGTTGGGTGATTTTTGCCATAAAAGCCATTAAAATTTAAGGCTCTAAATCTTCAGCTTCTGATTTAAATCCATAATGGTTTAATAAGTATTTATACCATTGGATATTTTCTGGACTTGGATCTTTTAAAACTGCTCGAGCTGCGAGTAGTATAATCGTATTCATATGTTCAGGGTCATTAGCATGTAAATCTTTCGATAATCGAGCTTGTAACTCTGTGTTTTCGATATACTTTTTAGATAGGGGAAGGATGTATTTTAATACTTCTTTTCCCTTTTTATTTTGCATGTAGAAGTATGCATTTCGAGATAAAAAGGTGGAATCGGTCTTGTCAAAGTTTAAGCCATATTCCAATTGTATGCTCTTTTCGTAGTTAACTGAATCTCTTTTTTGTTTAGTTGCTTCTAATGAGCGATGTGTAAATGCTCGAATGGTTTCTAAATGCTCGGGGAAATATTCAAATGAACTGAAATGTTCTATATTATTGAATAAATATTGCCCTTCTGCTTCTGTTATATTTGCTTTTGTAAAAGCCAAATTCTCTAAAAATACTTCCGTAATTAACCCTTTTTGGATATAGGTATTTTGG
>DATCKI010000205.1:0-9620 GCA_036562365.1 Bacteroidia bacterium
CGTCTATTTCTACTATGCATACTGTAGCAAGTTACAAGTAGGTCGCCAAGGCAAGATGAATCATTTAAATTAATAGGAGAGTTAGGGAAAGTTTTATTTAAAAAAAGTTCTGCTTCGCGCCATGAATTTGCTGCCAGTACGGCTTGAAAATTATCTCCATATCCCAATCCATGAGCTATACCCATTCCAACAGCATAAATATTTTTTAGAACGGCTGCGTATTCAACCACTCTTAACTCATTATGAAACTCACAGCTCGTATAATTCGTATTAAAAAGTTTAGCCAATTCTGAACCTAATTTTTCATTTGAGCCTGCCAGTGTAAGGTATGAACGTTTTTCTTCGGCTGCTTCTTCGGCATGACATGGTCCACCGATAAAAAATAGGTTTAACGATTGAATGCCAATATTTTCTTCTAAATATTCTGTTAGCGTTTTGTGATTTTCAGGAAGCATTCCTTTAGCTGCTGAAATTACAATTTTATTGGTAAGTTTTTCGGTTCTTACCAAAGGTAAACTCTTTTCAGCAAAGGCTGCAGGTACAGCAATAACTAAAATATCGGCTTCTTCGGCATTCACATGGAATGAATGAAGAGCTTTTACTTTACTTGTGTCTAATTTGGTATTAGGTAAATATTTAGAATTGATTCCTGTTTCATTAAATTGAGCACAAGCTTCGGGGTTACGCATATACCAAGATATTTGATTACCGGCATCTGAAAGAATTTTGCAGAGTGCCGTTCCCCAGCTTCCACCACCTATAACTATTATTTTTTTAGATGTAGATATCATATAACAAAGGTGAAAATAATATCTCAAAGAATAAAATAGAGTCTTGGCTATTAGTATGCTTATGTAGAGTGGTAGAATTAATACTCAATTAAGAAAAATATAAAAAAAAGTGTAGAGTTTTGGTAAAGTATATTTTATAATATAAATTTGACAAATACCGCCCTCGAAAACCAAACTAAAAAAAGCGATTGGAGATTTGAACTATCTGGCACATGCATTTCTATCCTTTAATAACGACGAAGTCCTCGTTGGAAATTTCGTTGGCGATTACGTGAAGGGGAAGCAATGGCAAGATTTGCCATATAGCATTGCTAAAGGAGTTCTACTACATCGAGAAATTGATTTCTTTACAGATCAACATCCTGAATTTATTAAGTGCAAAAGATTGTTTTCTAAAGAATTGCGCCATTATGGTATGTTGTTTCCTGATGTGATCTTTGACCATTTTTTAGCAAATGATGCCCAGCGTTTTAGTAATGAATCACTAAAAGAATTTAGTGAACGTGTTTACAAAATCGTTGAATTTCACATGGATAAACTGCCGCGCAAGTTTAGTTACAATTTTTGGCGTATTAAATCTGGAAATTGGTTGTATGGATATCGTTTTAGAGGGGGAATTGAAAATGCATTACGTGGAATGGTGCGTACCAATTGTATGAACTACCCGGAAATGCTACCCGTGGAAATATTCCGCGAGAATTATTCCGCTCTAGAAGAAAGTTACAAAGTGTTCTTCCCTGAATTGGAAACTTTTGTTAAGGAATTGTTATCCAACAGTCCTTAACATATTTAAGGGGAAGTCTGCTTTATTTTTGACCATTGTAATAGAGAGGAATGAGATTTTTTGCTACATTTTTATTAATTACTGCCACAAGTTTTTTGACTCGTGCGCAAGTTATTTCAGAAGGGCTAGAACTAGATTCTTTAGATGATACTGGTTTGCAACCTATGTCCTATATTCCAGCTAACGAATGGTATAACCATTGGGATACTTCTGTAGTGCATTATTATGGGCCTGCAACTGTTGAAATGTTTGCTAATAAGGCTCTTAAATTAGTTTACGATAAAAATTGTGATTTCTTTTTTCCCGTTCCTAATGGTCGTATAACCTCTCAATATGGCCCACGTGGTCGTAGAGGGCGCATGCACAAAGGGGTGGATATTGACTTAGAAACTGGAGATCCGGTATATGCAGCCTTCGATGGTATGGTGCGTTTCTCTCAATATAACTCTTCGTATGGTAATTTGGTGATCCTTCGTCATCCAAACGGCTTAGAAACCTATTATGCCCATATGTCGCGTTTAGATGTGAAACCTGGCGATTATGTTTCGGCAGGCGATAAATTAGGCTTGGGTGGAAATACCGGACGCTCGTTTGGTTCGCACTTGCATTTCGAAATCCGTTTTTTAGGACAAGCTATCAATCCATCTATTATCATAGATTACAATAAAAAAGAATTGGCGGTAACAGAATTTATCCCTTATAAATACGGTAAAGGTAAAGATGCTAGTGTTTTCAAATCTATGGGAAGTCTTGAGAAATACCATATGGTTAGACCAGGTGACGATTTGCACAGAATAGCAGAAATGTATTGTGTGCCTGTTACCACTTTAATGAGCTTGAATAATATCAGCGAGAATGCAAGCTTATTAATCGATACCAAAATTAGATATCAATAATATTATTTTCTTTCGTTTATATGCTGTAGTAATTTATTACAATAAATTATTGCTCTAAATTATATGAAACTAGTAAAACGCAAAAAGGAGATGAAAACATCTCCTCTTTACGACTAAATATAAACCTATGAAATAAACTTACCCACTATTGATATTACAATAGCTGTGCCAAAAATTATTTTAGAAATCTTAAAATAGTTAAGCTTCTCTTAAAAAACGTTTCAAAAGGTCGCGTAGGCTTTTGTAGGTAAGTTTGCTCAATTCTGCGTGTTTATTGGGGTCGGCCCAACAATAATCGGTAATATCTTCTTCAGTTTGTAATTCAACATAATCTTGTTGGGTGAACATTTCGTACCAAGCAGTTTTTTTGAAATAGGGATTTTCGTTTTGGATATAAATGTGGTAAGTATACCCAATTAGAGACCCCGCTTTGAGGTCGTGTAACCCACATTCTTCTTCCACTTCTCTTAAAGCGGCCTCCAAAAAAGTTTCACCTTCATCGAGTTTACCTTTAGGTAAATCGTATTTTCCTCGTCTAATGATCCACAATATTTCGCCCTTAGGATTTTTAACTAATCCGCCTGCTGCTGGCGCTGGCTTGAAAAATCTTTCAATTTCTTGCATTAATTCATGGTAAGATGCGATGCTGAAATTTTTATCTACTTCGTTGTTAAACAGTGCTTTCTTGAAATTTTGTACTACTTCTTTAACGGGTTGTTGAGAAGTTTCATCGATTTCTATCTTGAAACAAGTGTCCTTTACAAAAACTTTGAATAATTTTGCGCTCATGATATATAATGAAGAATGCGCCATAAAAGTAGCAGAATTTTTGCTAAAAAAACAAGCGGTGAAATTGCGTCCTTCTGATCCTTTTAAATGGGCATCAGGTTGGAATTCTCCCATATATTGTGATAACCGAAAAACTCTATCTTATCCAGAATTACGTACCTATATACGTCAAAACTTTGTAAAGGCTGCCGAAGAATATTTTGCTCCTTTCGATGCTATTGCTGGTGTTGCAACGGGTGGTATAGCTCATGGAGTACTTGTAGCTCAAGAATTCGGTTTACCTTTCTTATATGTTCGTAGCTCGGCTAAAGGGCATGGAATGCAAAACCTTATTGAAGGTGAAATTCCTGTTGGACGTAATGTTTTAGTGGTAGAGGACTTGGTTAGTACCGGAGGAAGTTCGCTTCAAGCAGTTGAAGCGCTTAGAGAAGCAGGTTGTGAAGTGAAATCTATGCTTTCTGTATTCGATTACGACTTCCAAGTGAAATCTGATAATTTCAAAAAAGCTAAATGTGAATTAATTTCACTTACTTCGTACGAATTCGTTCTTAAAGCCGCTTTAGAATTAGATTATATTCAGGAAAAAGACCTTGAAATTCTTCAAGAATGGAGAGCAAACCCTGATACTTGGATGAAATAATTAAACTTTTTAATTACATAGACAATGCTTGAACTAAAAACAGAAAAAGAAAGTGTAAATGCTTCGGCAAGTGAAGTGTTTGCATATCTATCGGATATGAACAATTTTAAAGATATGTTGCCTAATAGTGCTACCGACTGGCAAGCAACTTCTGAAAATTGCTCTTTTAAAATTGGTGGAATGGCTAAAATTGGACTTCAATATAAATCTAAAACCCCTAATTCTAGAATTGATATGAATTCATATGGCGACGTTATGTTCCCATACGATTTAGCTATCATTATCGAAGAAAATGGAGCTGGGTGTTTAGTTCATATGGACTTTAAGGGCGATGTTAACCCATTCATGAAAATGATGGTTGAAGCTCCTCTTAAAAACTTTTTTGGATATTGGGGGCATGCCCTTAAGAAGAAATTCGATGCACAAGCTTAATATAAAAATTTGATTTCTTTTAAATCGTAGCAGCCTGACAGCCCGTCAGGCTGTTTTGTTTTAATTCGGCCCCATTTATCAATTCCTGTAATTTTGACATGCTTCTTTCCTTCAGCATCCTCAATTTCGACCCATTCGTTAAAACCATATACCGATTTTAGATATTCTTCTTCTAATTTGCTATTTCCTACGACGAACCATTTTTCGTAATAGCTATTTAAACTCTTTAATAATTCGTCTAATTCGAGTTTTATATCGTAATCTTTTCCAGTCTCTAATTTTAGCGAAGTAGCTGATCTTTCGAAACTTGGAAAGAAAATTTCGTTTACATTTAGTCCAATTCCTATAATACTATGCGAAATAAAAGCATCTTGTATAGTGTTTTCAATTAAGATACCAGCAACTTTTTTTCTATTAATTAAAATATCATTTGGCCATTTTATTTCTACATTTTTAATACCTTGTTTATTTAGGTAATTATAAATGGCTAAACTGCTGATAATGCTTAAGATAAATTGATTTTCTATAGGGAGTTTATAAGGTCTAATTAGAACAGAAGCTGTAATATTTAAAAAGGGGGTAGTATGCCAAGAATTCTTAAATTGTCCACGTCCGGCTTTTTGATTGTCGGTATAAACACATGTACCCGACTCAAAATTAGAGAGTTGTTCTTTAATGAGACTATTTGTAGAGTCGCATTCAGAAATATATATGACAGTTCGACCGATATTTTGGTTTAGCATATTTTTTGTTCAGTGTGGATTATTACCTTTGTAAGATTAGTATTTAGCATGACAAAGAAAACGAAACAGCAGAAAGAAGAGAAAAATAATTTGGTTAATCTCATAGTGATGGGTCTTGAAGAGAAGAAGGCCAAAGATATAACAATCCTTGATTTACGCGAGCTACCTAATGCTGTGTGTCAGTTCTTCGTTATAGCAACGGGAGATTCTACAACACAAGTTGCCTCATTAAGCGACTCGGTTTACGATACAGTTTTTAAAGAAACGAAAGAAAAACCTTGGCATATAGAAGGTGAGCAAAATGCGGAATGGGTATTAGTAGATTATAGTGACGTAGTTTGTCATATCTTCTTACCTGAAGTACGCGAATTTTATGGTATCGAGGATCTTTGGGCCGATGCTCAGATTACTCGTATCGAAAACTAATAAGAAATTTATTTTGATATAAAGTTATGGCGGAATTTGAAAATTCAAACCCTAAGAAAAATCCAACGCCTCCTATTAAAAAACCAAAAATAGGTTTCTCAGGTTATTGGATTTATGCATTGGTATTATTGGTATTTGCAGGTGTTTATCTCTTTAGCAAAACAGGAACTCCTATTGAAATTTCTTCTAAAGAGTTCAATCAAATGTTGGCTAATGGCGATGTGAAAAAAATCTTAGTGATTAATAACGAAGTCGCTAATATTACTATTAAACCAGATCGCCTGTCTAAAGAAGTTTATTCTGAAGTACGTAAACGTAATCTACCTGTTGATCAACCTCAATTCACTTTAGAAATTGGGCCAGTTGAGAAATTTATTGAAAACGTTGAAGCTACTCAAGAAATATTCCCAGTTGATGAAAGAGCTGAAATTGACTATGAAAAACCTAAAGATTCATGGTTGAATTCTTTCATCCTTTTTGTGCTTCCTTTGGTCATTATGATGGCTCTCTGGTTCTTTATGATGCGTCGTATGGGCGGCGGTGGTGCCGGTGGACAAATCTTTAATATTGGTAAATCGAGAGCTAAATTATTCGATAAAGATGCGCAAGTTAATGTGGACTTTAACCATGTTGCTGGACTTGATGAAGCTAAAGTTGAATTACAAGAAATAGTTGAGTTCCTTAAGAACCCTAAAAAATATACTACCCTTGGTGGTAAAATCCCTAAAGGTGCCCTTTTAGTTGGCCCTCCAGGTACGGGTAAAACTTTATTAGCGAAAGCTGTTGCCGGTGAAGCTAAAGTTCCTTTCTTCTCGCTTTCTGGTTCTGATTTCGTGGAAATGTTTGTTGGGGTGGGTGCATCGCGTGTACGTGATTTGTTCCGCCAAGCTAAAGAAAAGGCTCCTTGTATCATCTTTATCGATGAAATAGATGCTATCGGGCGTGCTCGTGGTCGTGGTGCCGTTCAAGGTGCTAACGATGAACGCGAAAATACCCTTAACCAATTACTTACCGAAATGGACGGTTTCGAAAGTAATTCTGGAGTTATTATTCTTGCCGCTACCAACCGTGTAGATGTTTTAGATAAAGCTTTAATCCGTGCTGGGCGTTTCGATCGACAAATTATGGTTGAATTGCCTGACTTACACGGACGTCAAGAAATCTTTAAAGTACACATGAAAGGTAAGAAGTTATCGACTAATATCGATGTTGATCTTCTTGCAAAACAAACTCCTGGATTCTCTGGAGCCGATATAGCAAACGTTTGTAACGAAGCTGCTCTTATTGCTGCCCGTAAAGGTAAAAGCGAAATAGATCGTAGCGACTTTAACGATGCAATTGACCGTGTGATTGGTGGTCTCGAAAAGAAAAATAAAATCGTTACTCCAATTGAGAAAAAAGTTATTGCTTTCCACGAAGCTGGTCACGCTACAGTTAGCTGGTTCCTTAGATATGCTAGTCCGCTCGTGAAAGTAACTATAGTGCCACGTGGACAATCATTAGGGGCTGCATGGTATTTACCAGAAGAGCGTATGATTACAACTAAAGAGCAGATATTAGACGAAATGACTGCCGCTTTAGGTGGACGTGCCGCTGAAGAGGTTATATTCCAAAAAGTTTCTACAGGTGCATTAAGCGACTTAGAAAAAATTACCAAACAAGCTTATGCTATGGTTTCTATCTATGGCTTAAACGATAAAATAGGTAATATTAGTTACTACGATAGCTCTGGACAACAAGATTATGCATTCTCTAAACCTTATAGCGATAAAACTGCAGAAATTATTGATGCCGAAGTAAAAGCATTGAGCGATTTATGCTACCAAAGAGCTATAAAGTTATTAGAGGAAAATAAAGATAAACTCACTAAATTAGCTGATCGTTTAATTGAACGTGAGGTTATCTTTAGAGAAGACTTAGAAGAAATTCTTGGTCCTCGTCCGTTCGAAGACGATGAAAGAGCTAAAGAAGTGGCTGCAGCAGTTCGTTCTACTATGAAACCTGAAT
The DNA here is from genome assembly GCA_036562365.1 of Bacteroidia bacterium. Classification (GTDB taxonomy): domain Bacteria; phylum Bacteroidota; class Bacteroidia; order CAIKAF01; family CAIKAF01; genus JACVCJ01. The sequence continues at coordinate 7,509 of DATCKI010000205.1, forward strand.
CTGATGTAAACCACACAACAGTAGAGAATTCAACAGCTGGAAACTCTACTTCTACTCAAGTTCCATCTGAGAATTTAAACAATGCAGAAGAATCAGAAACAAACACAGCAGAATAAAAAGGAAAGTGTTTTTCAAGATATACTAAAGCGCGCCATTTTTGGTGCGCTTTTCTTGGTTATAACCCTTGCTGCTATATCTTATTCGGTTTATACTTGGGCAATTTTGGCTATGATTTATTCATTAGGTTGCCTGTACGAATTCACTAAACTAGACCCTATAGCTAAAAATGGAAAAACACTTATTAGAATAGCAGGATTCTTAATTTGGTCTAGTGTTTTTGTCTTTTTATTCACTGAAGAATTATTGTATTTAATTAGTTGGATTTTAATACTTCCACTTATCTTTTTAACTACGTTAAATGCTAATGATAATAGACCTTTTACACAAGCTTCTGCCTTTTTAATAAGTATATTTTATACGGTTTTACCATTCGTAAGTTTGGTAATGATGGGCATAGGGCTTGAAGATGGTGAGTATCATTTTGAGTTAATCATTTTGTTGTTTATGCTAATTTGGGCAAATGATTCGTTTGCTTATTTGTTTGGACGCATGCTCGGTAAAAACAAAATGGCTCCTAATATCTCACCTGGAAAATCGTGGGAAGGTTTTGCTGGTGGGGCTATAATGACTTTAGTAATAAGCTTAATTATTGCTCATTATTTCATCGATATTGAATTAATACACATCGCTATGATGGTAATCATAGTTGTACCTATGGGAGTATTGGGAGATTTAGTAGAAAGTAAATGGAAGAGAAGTCTGGAAATCAAGGATTCTGGTAAATTCTTGCCAGGTCATGGTGGATTTTTAGACCGATTTGATAGTATTTTGATTTCTGCTCCCATAATATTCTGTTATTTTTACGCAGTTAAAACCATTTTATTCTAATGAGATTTCACAAAGAAGGTACAACCATTATGCTCGTTACAACACTAATTTTATTAGTGTTAAACGTAGGTATTTACTTTTTACATATTCAGTGGTTGTCTATTTTATTAGGCGTTGCCAGCTTGATTTTTTGGTACTTAATCGTTCAATTCTTTAGATATCCTTTACGCGTTAATACTGCAGGCCCATTAGATGTGGTATCTCCTGCCGATGGTAAAGTGGTGGTAATCGAAAAAGTATTCGAACCTGAATATTTAAAGAAAGAAGTAATGCAGATTTCTGTGTTTATGAGTCCGCTAAATGTACACGTAAACTGGAGTCCAATTGCAGGTTTAGTTACCTATTACAAATACCATGCAGGTAAATATTTAGTAGCATGGCATCCAAAGTCTTCTACTGAAAATGAAAGAACTACTAGCGTAGTAAAACATGCAAATGGCACCGAAGTTCTATTCCGCCAAATTGCAGGAGCTTTAGCTAAACGTATTGTGAATTATTTAAAGGAAGGCGAACAATTAGAACAAGGCCATGAAGCTGGTTTTATTAAATTTGGAAGCCGTGTTGACGTGTTCTTACCTCTAGATGCAGAAATTTTAGTGAAAATTGGAGATAAACCAGTAGGAAATAAGACAGTTTTAGCTCGTTTGAAGTAAAATAAGTTTTAAAGAAAATATATAGAAAGCTGCGTGAGTAATCATGCGGCTTTTTTGTTGATTATTAAGTGTAACATCCTAAGATTATTTTCATATTTTAGCCACCCAAATAACACTATACACAACTAAATTCCTATGCTTTTCCTCTCTTTAAAAAGCAAGCATTCTCGGCCTTGCTTTTATGCTCTCTTGCAACTTATCATATCTTCGTTCAAAATCGTATTGCCATTGTAGGTGGCGGAATGGTAGGTGTGGGAACCGCACATTATTTGATTAAAGAGAATCCTACTGCAAAAATTACTGTATTCGAAAAAATCCTATTCTAGGTGTGGAAATGCACACACTATAGAAATTCTTAATGAACAAGAATAAAAACTGTTTATCGACGCAGGTCCACAATATTTTGCAGACAAATCGTGGGAAACTTATATAGAACTTCTCAAAGAATACGACGAGTATAAAACAGAAGATATTTACCCTTTCAATGCCTCTATTGTAATTAAACAAGATG
>DATCKI010000223.1:0-16912 GCA_036562365.1 Bacteroidia bacterium
GCAATCTCTTTGAAAAACTTTTCTTTCAGAGTGGGTTCTTGCAATAAAAGCGCAATCAATTCTTCATCAAAATTCTGTGCTTTGTTCAGCACTACCCATTTTTTCAATTCTCCGTTGTCTGTAACGAAGTTGGGTTCTTTCTTGAGTTGTTGCTCTAATGTTTGGTATAATTTCATTACGTCCTGTCTGTTTTTTATTTGGTGTAATGGATTTCGCCTTCGGCTCAATTCATTTATCTTCTTTCAAATTACTCAATCGTCAAATTTAGTTTTAAATGACGGATTATTTATCAAAAAAAAATGACAAAAAAGTTGCATATTGAGGCATTCAATCATTTTTTTATAATGTTAAACAAGCCTATTTCGACTATACGTCAAAAATTTTAATACTTAATACACACATTCTTGGCTTCAGTAAAGAAACGTAAAGCCTCCCAGCCTCCTTCTCTTCCTACACCACTTTGTTTAACCCCACCAAATGGAGTCCTAAGGTCGCGCAGCATCCAACAATTTACCCAAACTATTCCTGCTTCTAACTTCTCTGCCACTCTATGTGCTTTCGTTAAATCATTGGTCCATACCATCGAAGCTAAACCATAATTAGTTCCATTAGCATATGCTAATACTTCTTCTTCACTATCGAATGGAGTAATTGTAACAACCGGACCAAAAATCTCTTCGGTTGTGGTTCTACAATTAGCCGGCAAGCCATCTATTACTGTGGGAGCTAAAAAATAACCATCTTTAAACTCTCCATCTAACTCTATTTTATGTCCGCCCGTCAATATTTCACCACCTTCTTCTTTCGCAAGTTCTATGTACGATAAAACCTTTTCTAAATGCGGTTTCGATACCAAGGCTCCCATAAAATTCTCATTATTTTGAGGATCCCCCACCTTTATTTCACGCACTTTAGCTACAAATGCTTCTCTGAATTTTGGATAAATTCTACGCTCTACAAAGATTCTGCTTCCGCATAAACATATTTGTCCTTGATTCGTAAACGAAGCCTTTACTGCATGCTCAACTGCATTATCAAAATTACAATCTGCAAAAATGATATTGGGATTTTTTCCTCCTAATTCTAAGCTTAATTTTTTGAACATAGGAGCCGCAACACTTGCAATATGCTTTCCAGTAGAAGTTCCACCTGTAAACGAAATGGCTTTAATTCCAGGGTGCGAAATCATAGCATTTCCAATTTCACCACCTAATCCATGAACTATATTTAATACACCTTTAGGCAAACCTGCTTCTATACAGATTTGAGATAATAAAAATGCAGTATATGGAGTAATTTCGCTCGGCTTTGCAACTACAGTATTTCCAGCAGCTAAAGCCGGAGCTATTTTCCAAGTAAATAAGTATAATGGTAAATTCCAAGGCGAAATACAAGCTACAACTCCTATAGGTTGTCGTAATGTATAATTTATTGCAAGTCCTGGCATATGATGACTTTCAGCAGCAAAATGTAAAACTGCTTCTGCAAAAAATTTTATATTTGCCGCAGCACGCATAATATCTACACTACGTGTAAGCCATAAAGGTTTTCCAGAATCTATACTTTCAGCTAGAGCAAATTCTTCCTTCTTTGCTTCAATTAAAGCAACTATTTTTAGTAAAATAGCAGAACGTTCTTGTGCAGGCATCATACTCCAAGTAGGAAATGCCAATTTAGCCGCTTGATACGCCTCTTCACAATCAGCTTCATTTGAACGCGGAATTTGAGAATATACCTTCCCTTTAGCTGGTTCAAAATTATCTATAAACAACCCCGATTTAGGTTGAACTAACTCTCCATTTATATAGTTTAAAATAGTCTGCATTTTTTATTCAAAATCTTTATACAATAAGTATTTCTTGCGTATTTGCTTAAACTGATTTATGCCTTCTTCCCAAGATTTTTTAATCTCATCTTCGCTTTTACCAGCTATAATTTGATTACGTAATGTAGAGCCTCCCGCTAGTTTATCGAAATACGAATTGAAGAATTTACTCTTATCAGGTGCGTTCTTATAAGCATCTATAATCCAAAATATGTAAATACTTTTCAATCCTCGAACTACATTCCCAAAGTCATGTAAATCGTATCCATAACATTTTTGATCTTTAAATTTAGGATTATCGCTAACTCCTGGTATAGATTTAGGAGTAAATGAATATCGTCCAGCTTTCCACCAAGGCGCACCAATTACTTCAAATGGAGTACTCGTTCCTCTTCCCACACTTACATCGGCCCCTTCAAATAAACACAATGTTGGATACAAATAAATGCTCTCCATAGTAGGTAAATTAGGCGATGGCGCTATAGGTAATTTATACAAGGTATGATGTGTATACGCTAAACATGGAATCACTTTTAAATCAACCGTTACTCCATTCTTCAACCATTTTTCCCCATTAACCATTTTTGCATATTCCCCTACTGTCATACCATGCACTATAGGAATTTGATGCATGCCCACAAAACTTTCAAATCCTTTTTCTAAAACAGGACCATCTACATAAAATCCATTTGGATTTGGTCTATCAAGCACTAAAAACGGAATTCCCTTCTCTGCTGCAGCTTCCATTCCATAAGTCATGGTACTTATAAATGTATAAAATCTACAGCCTACATCCTGTATATCAAAAACTAAAATATCTACGTCTTTTAATTGTTCTGGTGTCGGTTTCTTATTATTACCATATAGCGAAATTACTGGCAAACCCGTTTTCTTATCTTTTTCGTTTGAAATATGGGCTCCATCTGCATGATTCCCTCTAAATCCATGCTCAGGTCCAAATACTTTAACTACGTTAACATCTAACGATAATAACGTATCTACTAAATGACAATTACCCACAAAACTGGTTTGGTTAGCTATAATACCTACTCGCTTCCCTTTCAATATTGGTAAATACTCTGAAAGTTGCTCTGCACCAACTATTGGGGTCACCACATGCTTATTAGCAAGACCCGACTGACTGTGCGAAATTCTCGGGAAACACAGTATAGAGAGAAAAATACCTATGATGAACAGTTTTGAATTACTCATATACAAGTTTACACATTTTTACGCTAGCATTTCTTTATTGTTCCCTTTTTAATCCATGTTTGGCTGTTAAAATCAATTCAAACCCTTTAACCAACTGAAAATTTGACACCTAATATAAAATATTTACGCCAAATTGACATCAAATTTAATATTTAAATGACTAATTGTCAGGTTTTTACGAATGGTACAAAAATTGAATAGATGCTTATAGAAACCATTAAAAATATAACATTATGTATCCAATAAAATTCAAAACTCAGGCTTTAACTCCATTCAATCGTTTAATGGAAGACTTTTTTGATTCTGACTTCTCGTTCCCTAGCAAAGTTCCTGTAAACATTAAACAAAAAGAAAATGGCTACGGAATCGAACTTGCTGCACCAGGATTCAACAAAGAAGATTTCAAAATTTCTATTGAAAACAAAATTTTGAAAATCAGCGCTGAGCATAAAACTGAGAACATCGAAACAAACGAGAATTATACTCGTAGAGAGTTCTCTAAATCTTCTTTTGAAAGAAGTTTTTCATTACCTCAAGACATTAAAGAAGACGAGATTGTTGCGAAATATGAAAATGGAATTTTGACTATAGATCTAACTAAAAAAGAGGAAGTGAAAAACACTTTAACTATCTCTGTGCAGTAATTTTTTTTTCATGAGAGTAAGTAGTAAAGAAAAAGGACCACATGTTTAAGTGGTCCTTTTTTTTATCGTATTAAGGTTACATGTCCTATTCTATCTACAAACTCTCCATTTATATGTTTATAGACTAGTCTATAAACATAAGTTGCCGATTCTAAAGGCTTTGAAAGGTCGTTGTAAAGGCCTCCATTCCAACCTTCATATATATCATTTGTTTGGAATACCATTTCACCCCATCGGTTAAAAATCGTCATTTCAAACTCTTTTAAAAGAGGTATAAACACTTTAAACTCTTGATTTAAATCGTCGATATTAGGAGTAAATGCATTCGGAATATAGGCATTTATATCAACTTGAACTTGAATTTTTCTTTCTACCGAGTCTATACAACTTCCATTTTTTACGTATTGCCAAATTTCATACATTCCAGGCTCTGTAAAGGTAATTGTTGGATTGGGACCCGTTAATATCCCACCCGACCAATGATACTCAACTTGAGTCGCATTTACCGAAACATCTTCTATTTGTACACTCGGGTTTAATATAGAAATGGAACTTGGAACCATAAAGCCTGGTATAGGGGATGGCAAATTAGTTACACTAATTTGAACTATACTATCACATCCACTTGCCGCATTGTAGGTCAATTCATAATTACCTGGCAAGGGGAATATTTGTCCATTATATTCGAAGAAATCCTTTGCACACTTGGTTCCCGAAATTTGAGTATAAATCTTATTAATTATATCTACTTCTTGCGTAGCAACATCTGAACTACATCCACTTGCCACTACCATTAAACTGTATGTTCCTGTATTTGCATTGGCAAAATTAGGTACTTGGGGATTTTGATTCGTATTTGTAAATCCTGCAGGCCCCGACCAAACATACTGATAATTATTCCCTACTGGAGCTCCTAATTGCAAACTTCCCCCCTCACAAACTGGACTATTCGTTGTGAAACTAGGTGCAGGAGGAATAGGATTTACTTGCACTAAATGTGTCGCCACACTCGAAGTACAAGTACCATCAAATACTATAGCAGAATAGGTACCTGAATGATTGGTTTGCACATTCGTAATCAATGGATTTTGTTCCGATGAAACCCATGTATTTGGCCCTAACCAATATATTCCAAACGGTATATTAGAATTCAATTGTAAATCATCACCTACACATAATGGTGAATTCGAAGAAATGACCGGCGCTGCTGGACTTTGAATAACCACTAAATTAAATGGCTGTGACATGGTTGAACATCCATTTGCAATGCTATATAAATAGTAATCTCCAGCCGCATTCATACTTATTGATGGTATCACCGGATTCATACTTGTTGAAGTGAAGTTATTTGGCCCTGTCCAATAAACCTGATTTCCCGCACCTATAGCATTTAATTGATATTGCGAACCACTACAAATTTGTGCATTCGCATTAATACTTGGGGCTGCTGGATTCGGATTTACATTCACCTGTGTATTTGTAACCGCAGATGTACATGAATTTTGTACTACGTACAACATGTAATTGCCACTGTGATTTGGTGTTGCATTGGGGATAGTAGGATTAGATAATGTTGAACTGAAATTCAGCGGTCCTGTCCATACGTTTCCTGTTGCAGCACTTGAGCTAAGATTTATGGTTTGCCCTTCGCATAACGGCGCATTTACATTCACTGTTGGAGCAGGTGGAGTAACATTTATAACCACATTTGCCGAGGCTGTGGCCGAAGTACACCCATTCGCAACACTATATACGGAATATTGCCCAGCCATATTAACCGTACTATTCGCTAAACTTGGATTCGATACGTTTGATGTAAAATTATTCGGTCCCGACCAAACTAATCCAGTACCCGTTGCCGCCATATTTAATGTTGCTCCTGTACAAATTGGACTATTAGTTGTTAAAACTGGAGTGACAGGAGTTTGATTTACCACTACCTGAACCGTTGCTGCTCCAGAAGTACAGGTGCCTGCAACTACAACCAAATTATATGTCCCAGCATGTGCAAGTGTAATATTGGGTATACTAGGGTTTTGACCCGTAGAGCTAAATGCATTGGGACCAGTCCACACCGCCCCTACAGTTGCATTTGAACTTAAATTTAAAGTTTGTCCCGTACAAATTGGGCTGTTAGAATTAACAGTTGGAGTTGCTGGAGTATTACTTACCGAAACCGAAATTGTACTTATTGAAGATGTACATCCATTTGCAACGGTATAGGCTGTATAATTTCCAGAATGAGTTGTATTAACAGAGTTAATAATAGGATTTTGTAAAGTAGAGCTATAATTATTCGGGCCAGCCCAAAAGGTATTTAAAGTATTTGAAGTTAAATTTAAATTATTACCAGTACAAAGTGGGCTATTGGAATTTATAGTAGGAGCCGCTGGAATTGGATTCACCACTACATTTATTGTGGCTACGTTAGACGAACAGTTCCCCGAAACTGAATATGCCGTATAAGTTCCACTTGCCCCTACAGTAGCATTCGCTATAGTTGGATTTTGAATATTTGAAGTGAAACCATTAGGACCAGACCAAACAGCGTTGGTAATCATATTCGAAGTTAAATTTAGGGTTTGTCCCGCACAAATAGGGCTATTACTCGAAATTACTGGTGTTGCAGGTGGTTGAACTACACTCACTAAAATCGTACTTATGGCTGTGTCTCCACACGCAGTTGTTACTTTAGAAGTATAAGTAGTAGTTGTAGTCGGAGAAACTACTACAGACGAACCCGATAAATTACCTGGATTCCAAGTATAGGTATATGGACCAATTCCGTATTGAGCTGTAGAACTAAGGGTAACAGGAGTTCCAGCACAAACCGTAACTGTTGAATTTCCATTAGCCGTAAGATTAGTAACTTCTACCGTTCTACCAACTAGAGTTATAGTAAATGCAGTAGCAGGACCAATACATAAATCACTACATACAATGGTATTTAAGTAACATTGATAAAAACGCATAGTGAAAAGAATGTTTTGCTGAGCACAAGAAGCCGCAGGCATACATCCACTTATATCGCTCCACATTGGCACATTTATACCATTACATGTACCAGGATTGGGATTATTACAATTGTAAACATATCCAGCAACCGGACTACTACAACCATTTACGTGGAAAGTTGTAGCACCATCTTCCATATAACAAAGAGGTAAATTCGTTTTATAGCTAAAACTCCACATCGCATCCACTAAAACCGAATTCGCAGGTTTAATTGCATTCAAATTATATGAGCAATAATTCGAAAAACATGTGGCACCATAACCCGGACCCGTAATAGATGCTTGCGCTAAACTAGCTGGACTATTAATTAATGGATCTACTATATAAGGATATTGCACATTAGCTGCGCTAATTACTTCAAGTGGTAATAAAATATCCAACTCATTTTCATTCACACGATAGGCAAAATCGTGTACCCCATTTTGGCGTGCATCTTTAGAAAATCCAATAGGTTTAGAAATATTAAATTCAATATCTCCCTGTGAATTTAACAAAGTTAATTTCAGATCTTCTTGCTGAAAATACCATCCACTTGGGAAATTGGTATTATCTCTAATAACAAGGTTTCCTTCGCTATAAGTAGGTTTAGAATTAATAATGAAATTGGTTTTAACCGAACCATTACTCACATTAATTTCTAAATCTATATCAGGGAAGATATTGCTTACATAGGCACCATCAGCACCTACAGTATAATTAGAATAATTCGCGTTCGCTAAAACTTGGGTAGAACCTTGGTTTTCTAAAAGAAGGACTAAGTTTCTATTAAAAGAGAATGTACCATTAGGATTTTTAATGGAAGTATGATTTGAATTAAAATCGATTCTAATTGGAGTTTTTTGATTTGAAGCTTCGAAAACTTTAGGCGCACTCGCTCTAAGTCGGGTATCAATAGTTCTCCAAACTCCGTTATGTAAATAATGAAGATCACCTAAACTTGATTGAGAATAGACCAAACTTGCGTCTTCTCCCAAACCTTTAAACAACCTATAGTTGCTTTTTCGTTCTTCAATTACCTCATAACAATTTTCACATGGAGCATTGAATGGTAAAATTCCATTCTCAGGATGTCCATCGGCATCGGAATTTAATTGCAATGCAGGAGCAAGAGTAGTATAGTTAAAAGCTTGCGCTTCCATTCCTACACTCTTGTTTTGAGCAAAACAAATTTGCCCTAGGAGTACAATAACAACAATAAGGGTAATCCTAGAAATAGGGTGATTTAGGGACATGCAGATCGAAATTTGAACAAATATATAAATTGATTCATACCGTTAAAATAAGTTAACAAAAAAGGGCTAAATTACTTTAGCCCCTGCAGAGAGAAATCCATATTTTGAACCTACCAGAATTTCTCGTTTTTGTCTTTGTCCTCTTATTTTGGGAATCAACAGGAACAAAAACCTACTCAATTAAAAAATGAAAGAATGAACTTGTCACCAAGCTACCTTTGTGTGACAAAGAAAGTAAAAAAATACATTAGGTCACCTAGCAAATATTAGTGATTTTTACAAAAAAAGATCATTTTTATCAAAAACAGCTTCAAATTTTAAGGCAATTTTGAAAAAAGTTGAAAAATGAAATTTCAAATTTTCAATGGTTTATCAATGAGTTAACCGTGTAAAAATAGGTAAATTTGTGACATCCATTTACAAACAAAAAAAGTATGCATGCCGCGCTCTGTAAACTATTTTCTAGATATATCCTACTTTCCTAATAAGTGAGTATAAAAAAAGGGGACATAAAGTCCCCTTGTATATATTTTAATTGAAAAGAACTTAAGTTTACCAACCTAAGATATAAGCAAACATAAGTGGAGCAACGATAGTTGCATCAGATTCAACAATAAATTTAGGAGTATTAATATCTAATTTACCCCAAGTGATTTTCTCATTAGGTACAGCACCAGAGTAAGAACCGTAGCTAGTTGTACTATCAGAGATTTGGCAGAAATAGCTCCAGAAAGGAATATTTTCCATTTCCATATCTTGATATAACATTGGAACTACACAAATAGGGAAGTCGCCAGCGATACCACCACCGATTTGGAAGAAGCCCACACCTTTTCCTGAGCTATTTTTCACGTACCAATCGCTTAACCACATCATGTATTCAATACCACTTTTCATGGTAGAAGGCTTTAATTCACCTTTAATACAGTAGCTTGCGAAGATATTACCCATAGTTGAGTCTTCCCAACCTGGTACAATAATTGGAATATTCTTTTGAGCAGCAGCCAACATCCAACTATTTTTAGGATCGATTTCATAATATTGCTCAAGCACACCGCTTAAAAGCATTTTATACATGAATTCGTGTGGGAAGTAGCGTTCACCTTTTTTATCGGCATCACTCCATATATCCCATAAATGAGATTGAAGACGACGGAAAGCCTCTTCTTCTGGAATACAAGTATCAGTTACACGGTTATAGTGGTTTTCTAATAATTCCCACTCTTCTTGCGGACTTAAATCTCTATAATTAGGAACGCGCTTATAATGACTATGAGCTACAAGGTTCATAATATCTTCTTCGAGGTTCGCACCAGTACAAGAGATAATATGAACTTTATCTTGACGAATCATCTCAGCTAAAGATTTACCTAACTCCGCAGTACTCATTGCACCAGCTAGAGTAATCATCATTTTACCATTATCTAGTAAATGCTCTTCATACCCTTTTGCTGCATCTACTAAAGCAGCCGCATTAAAATGCTTATAATGTTCAACTATGAACTGAGAAATTGGACCTTTCATTTTAATTATTTGTTTATTAAAGTGCAAAAGTAATACTTTTTCTACGAAGATAATGAGTCAGAGTAATTCACAAGTCAAAAACAATTTTTACCTTGCGGCGTTTCGCAGTAGCACACTGCATTATACCCCATTTCTCAAAGCATGGTTTCGGAATTATTACAAAGTTTATCCCAATTAGATCAAAAAAAAGTCATAACATTGCCGCCTGATTTAGACGTAAATATCTCAAAATTCAAAAGTATGTATTCAATAGAAAAACTTGGCGAACTTTACGGGAAAAACTTCCCAGCTGAAATATTTTCAGGTGAGCCTCACGGATTGTACGACCCCGTTGTACACATCATGAGCATAGGTGGTAAGCGTATACGCCCGTTACTTTGTTTACTCTCTGCAGACATGTTTGGAAATAACCCTGAAGCAGCTCTTCATCCTGCATTCGGTGTTGAAGTATTCCATAACTTCACTTTAGTACACGATGATATTATGGACAACGCAGACCTCCGTAGAGGTAAACCTGCTGTACATACTTTATACGGTATTAATAAAGGTATTTTAAGTGGCGACGTTATGTTCGCATACGCATTTAAACACGTATGTATGGTCGACCCGCTTATCCTACCTAATGTTGTTGAAGTATTCAACAAAACGGCTATCGAAATCTTTGAAGGACAACAGTCAGATATGGATTTTGAAGAACGTAACGATGTTACCATTCCTGAATACCTTAAAATGATCGAATTTAAAACTAGTGTCCTACTTGGTTGCGCTCTTAAAATTGGTGCTATTATTGGTGGTGCTAGTAAAGAAGATCAAGATGCTATCTATAAATTTGGTATCAACTTAGGTCTTTCTTTCCAAATTAAAGACGATTTACTAGACACATTCGGTGAAACTGCTAAAGTGGGTAAAAGAATTGGTGGCGATATCTTAAACAACAAGAAAACCTACCTATATCTTACCACTCAAGATATGGCAAATGATGCCGATAAAACTGTTTTACATGATATGCTATGCGAAGCTGATGAAATAAAGAAAATTGAAACTGTACGCAATATCATGGAAAGAAGTGGTGCTAAACAAAAAACTCAAGAAATTATTGAGTTCTACTTCCAAGAAGCTCTTAAGAACTTAAATGAAATTTCTGTTTCTGAAGATCAAAAAACCATACTCACTGCTTTAGCACACCAAATTAACAAAAGAGAATTTTAATACTAAGGCGCCTAATAGGCGCCTTTTTTTAACTAAACTTATTCCTTGTTCCATAAGAAAAGCAGCCGAGACAAATCCCGACGGCTTTTTAAACCTATTTCGTGATTAATTATTTGTTGCTTGCTAACTCCGCTGGCACCTTTTTGTACTCCGGATTTACTATATCTCCAGTTAATGACCCTAAAAATGCAACAATCTTAGCTATTTCAGTTTCACTTAGTTCTATATCTAATTGGGTATGCCCCATAATCTTAACAGCAGTCGACAAGTCGCTTACACTACCATCATGGAAGTAAGGTTTAGTTTGGGCTACATTTCTTAGCGAAGGAACTTTAAACATGAAAAGTTGATTAGAGTCTTTGCTTAAGGCATACATACCATAATCTAACTTTTCGCTACCCGTGAACTGATGATATGGTTTATACACTCCAAATTTTTGAAACATATCACCACCTAATAAAGCACCAGCATGACAAGTAGTACAACCCGCTTCGATAAAAGTTAACATACCTTTTTTCTCATCCAACGTTAAGGCACTTTTGTCTCCTTTTAAATATTTATCAAAACGCGATGGAGTTATTAACTCTCTTTCAAAAGCTCCAATTGCATCACGTAAATTTTTATAGGTAATTGGATCTTTATCCATAGGATAAGCCTCTGCAAATAATTTAGTATATAAATCAATTCCTTTTAATCGATTAATTAAAAATGCTTCGCTAGGGATATTCATCTCAACAGGATTTAAGATAGGCATACCTGCTTGTTCTTCAACATCCTTAGCTCTACCATCCCAAAATTGTGTTTGGTGTAATGCGGCATTTAAAACTGTTGGAGAATTTCTATCTCCATTTATTCCTAAATCTCCAGGCGAAGTTGGTAATAAATCTACCCCATATGTAGATAAATTATGACAGGTATTACAACTCTGAGTCCCATCTTTAGATAGTCTATTATCGTAATACAAAACATAACCTAATTTAGATTTAGCCGTACCTGCATCCTTTACCTCTGGTAATGCCCCAAACAAACTTAACTTATCTTCTAAGATTAAGTCGTAACGAGCATGTTCTTTTTCTTCTGGACTTAATTTAGTACCCGAACCACATGAATACAAAGTGGCAGCTAAAACTACAGCTGGAACAAATAAATTACTCTTTCTCATATTCTTCATTTATACCACAAAAGTAGCCTTATTAATCCACAAAAAATATGATAAAAGTTAGTTTTTATTTATTTTATAATAGAAAAAACTTATGATTTAAAATCTATCTTTTATTCTTGAAGAATGTCTGTAACAACGATTTACACTCTTCTTCCATCCAACCACCCGAAACTTTAGTTTTAGGATGAAGAATTTTAGCATCAATTTGCGAGTAGCCACCTTTTTCGTCGTATGCCCCAAAATAAATTTCGGAGATTTGCGCCCATTTTAGAGCCCCAGCACACATTACACAAGGCTCAAGTGTTACATAAAGTGTGCAGTCTTTTAAATATTTTCCACCTAAATATTCGGCTGCCGCAGTTATAGACTGCATTTCGGCATGTGCAGTAACATCGTTCAAAGTTTCAGTAAGGTTATGGCCTCTCGCAATAATTCTATTATGCGATACAATAACACAACCTATGGGAACTTCATCTCTATCAAAGGCTTTTTGAGCTTCGCGTAAAGCCTCTTGCATAAATTTATTATGGTCTCTTTCCATTATTTTTTCCTTTTTATTCGCCTAAAGAAGTTATCTATTTTTTCCAAATTCTTCTTGGTCTCTTCTTTTGGCTCCTCACCCAACAAATATCCATAAACTTCTGTATCTGGAGAAAGTTCTAGTACTTTTTTCAAAATTGCAAAGACCGGAATGAATACAATCATACCTACTACACCCCAAATAAACCCTCCTAAAATCAAAGCTATAAAAGAGGCAATCGGATTCAAATTTACGTTTGAACCCACAATTTTTGGAGTTAAATAATTATTCTCTATAGTTTGAATTATCCATATCGATAAAAATATACCCAAAGGGTATAACAAACTATCTTTTGTTAATAATGCATATACTACAGGTATCACACTACCAACCCAAGGACCTATATATGGAATGATATTTAAAAATCCACCTAACATGGCAAAAAATAAGGCATGCTTTAACCCAAGTGCCGTAAAAGCAATAAAATTTAAAACAATTAGTATACACATCACCTTTATAACTCCAGATAAATAATCTTGAATTACTCTTCTTAAATCTGATACAACTGAAGCAACATGCCCCGGTTCATATTCTTTGAAAATCTTACAAGTTACCACTACAAAATGGTCGCGATAAAGTAAAAACATAAATAAATATACAGGAATTAATACCAACAAACTTAAACTACTTAATGTGCTCGAAAGTGCATTTGTAAACACATTTAAATTCTTACCAGCCCATTCTATAGCTTTTTGCTCTATGCTTTCTAATTCTAACACTAAACCATAATTCCCTAACTTTTGTAAATAGGGATTTACCTGCTCTTGTAATACATCAAAGCGCTCTTGAATTTGAGCAAAATCATTCGAAAAACTACTTACTTGACTAAATATTATACTTATTACTCCTCCCATTATTAGAATACTCAAAATTATTGCCATACTTATTGAAATAATTCTATTAATTCTCTTTCGTTCTAACCAACTCACCATAGGTACCATTAACATGGCAAAAAATGCTGCAATAACAATGGGAATTAAAATATTTTGTGCATAAATCAACAACAATATAATTGCTGTAATGAATATACTAAAATTAGCAAGCTTACTTAATGTTGTATTCGAATTCATATAATTGGGTTTCTTTCTAAATATAATAATTATCTCTAAATCAAGTTATAATTCTAAATAGTTTGACTATTTTTAAAACTTATTTGAACTTTTTCTTAAGAGTATTGTACTAATCAAAAACATAGGATGAAACATTCACTTCTCACACTTATACTGATCTTGAATGCCATTTCTTCTTTTTCACAGACGAAATTTGCAGCCAAACATCAAAAAGCTTTGGTATATCTTCAAGGAGCTACACTTACAGCTATGGCTCAAGCTACGCTTAATCCAGGCAAAAATACTGTAATTATCACAGGACTTTCTGGAAATTTACAAAGTGAAAGCGTACGTATTAAAGGCGATGGAGTTAAAATTCAAAACTTTACGCATCAACTCAATTATCTCGAAATCGATAATAAAAATAAAATTATTAATACTCTTCACGACGAATTAGAATCTATAACCAATGCTATAACTAAGCTTGATGAACAAAAAGAAATTCTTATTCAGGAAAAAAATATGATTCTGAGCAATCAAACTGTAGCGGGAACTGATTTTGGTTTAGATCCAACAAAATTGAGTCAACTCGCCGATTTTTTCCGCAATCGTTTAAACGATATTTTAAATAAAGAACAAGCTTTAGATCAAGAAATTAAAGCTCAAACTGAAAAAGCCGAAAAAATTTCCAAACAAATTAGAGCTACTAGCAATCAAGTACCATTACCTACTGCAGAAATTGAAATTACTCTTGAAGTTTCAAAATCAGGTACGATTCCTATACAAATTGAATACTATATTAACACGGCAGGCTGGATTCCAACTTACGATTTGAAAGTAAATGCTCTAGATAAAAATTATCAATTAGATTATTTAGCATCTATATACCAAAATTCAGGTATTGATTGGGTAAATATGGAAGTGGCTGTTTCGTCGTCAGACCCTTCAAACTCTATTACAGGTGTGAATTTAAAACCATGGCATATTAACTCTGATTCCTATAAATTGAAGTATGATTTATTAGGAAATAATACATCTTCTACTTTATACGGAAGTATCTTAAACATGAATGGAGAACCTATACCATTTGCCAATATTAAAGTTGTAGGAAGTAGTCTAGGTAGCACTTCTGATGCAAATGGAAGATACACGATACAACTAACTCCTGAATCTAAAATTATTCAAATCTCTGCTTTAGGTTATGAAAAAATGGAAGTAGCTGTAGTTGGTGGATTTAGAAATTTCTATTTACAAGATGCTTTATCATTGGGAAATAGTACTATAACTATAACTAGAAGCCAAATTAGCAAATTACCTGTTAGAGACAATCTTACGAAAAATAAAAAAGTAAAAAATGATAATATAAGTCTCGGATTTTCTAATGAAGATTACAAAATCACTGAATCCAATGCTAAGACCAATGCTACCGCTGTAAATGTAGAATATACTATTAAAGAAAAAGTCGATATTAAATCGGACGGTAAACCTCTGAATTTCTTAATTCAAAAAACGGAAATTCCTGGCACATATAACAGCATCGTGTACCCTAAAATCAATAATAATGCTTTCTTGAATATCTATCTTTTAGAATGGGAAAAACTAAATCTTCTGGAAGGTGAAGTGAACATGTTCTTTGGCAATAGCTTCATTGGTAAAACCAGTTTAAATATGAACCAAGTGAGCGATAGTCTCCGCTTCGATTTTGGCAAAGACCCTAATATTAAGACCATACGTACTTTATTAAACGCCAAAACTTCTAATCAAGCTCTGAGCAGCAATAAACAAAGCGTATATAGATGGGAAACGGAAGTACGAAATATTGCAAACTTCGAAACGAAAGTGAAAATAGTGGAACCGTTCCCCATTAGTCAGAATAAAGAAATTAAGGTAGATTTAGATAAAGACCTAAGTGGAGCCAATGTAAATTCTGAAAAAGGATTACTAACCTGGGAAATTACTTTAAAACCAGGAGAATCTAGAAAAATCTCCTACGGTTTCTCTATTACTTACCCTAAAACTATGCAAATACGAATTGATTAAATTTTAGAAACATGAATAAGATTTTATTACATATAATATTGCTTGGATTTAGCTCTACCATTTGGGCACAATCTAAATTCAACGCTAAGCACCAAAAAGCTATTGTGTACTTACAAGGTGCTAGTCTTACTGCACAAGCTCAAGCTAACCTGAGTTCAGGTAAAAACACTATTGTTATTACGGGCTTATCAGGCGGAATCCAAAGCGAAAGTGTACGGATTAAAGGCGATGGAATTAAGGTAAATAATTTCTCTCAACAGCTCAATTATATGGAAGCAGATAGCAGAGATAAAAGCCTTTTGAAATTAAAAGATGAATTAGAAGCAATTGATAATGCCATCACGAAAATAGAACAACAATCTGCAATTCTCGCTAGTGAGAAAACGATGATTTTAAGCAATAAAAAGGTAGCGGGAGAACAAAATGGATTAGACCCTGCGAAATTAAGTCAACTTGCCGATTTCTACCGTAATCGCTTAAACGATATCCTCAATAAACAACAGGCTCTAGATCAAGATAGCAAATCCCTTAACGAAAAAAGAGATAAAATAGTTAAGCAAATTCAAGCAACTAGCAATCAAATTATTTTGCCAAGTGCTGAGCTTGAAATTCAATTAGAATCAACAAAAAACGGAACAGTTCCTATTCAAATTGAGTACTTTATTAACGATGCCGGATGGATTCCAACCTACGACCTTAGAGTAAAATCTCTAAGTGCGAATTACGAGCTAGACTATCTTGCATCTATATACCAAAATTCTGGCTTCGAATGGAAAAATATGGAAGTGGTGGTTTCTTCATCAGACCCTTCGAATTCCATTACAGGCATTCAGTTAAATCCATGGTTCATTAATACCAATAGCTATAAGCTAAATTATGATCTCATTGGAAATTCTACTAGTTCAACAATTTCAGGGTATATTTTATCGAATACTGGTGAAGCTGTACCTTATGCCAATATTAAAGTAGTTAATAGCAGTTTAGCTACCAGTGCCGATCAAAATGGGCGTTTTTCTTTACGCCTAACCCCAGAATCTAAACTTATTAGAATTACTGCTAGTGGCTACGAAACTTTGGAAACAAGTGCTAAAGGAGGAAATAGAAATTTCTATTTACAATCTTCTATTGTAGCAGATAAATTAGAAAAAGTTTCTGGTTTCAAAGAACAAGAAGGTACAACATTAAGAGGTTCAAGAGGAGAGCAACAAATAATAGTTGATGGAATTAAGATAAGGAATAATGTTAATCTGGCAGCGCCACCTCCTCCAGCCTCTCCAGAACTTAAAGAATCAAACGCAGAAAATAATTCTACCGCCGTTAATGTTGAGTATACATTGAAAGATAAAGTAGATATTAAATCAGACGGCAAACCTCTTAATTTCCTTATTCAAAAAATGGAAGTTCCTGGGACCTACAACAG
>DATCKI010000288.1:0-4357 GCA_036562365.1 Bacteroidia bacterium
AACTTCTGTAGCCGGACCATGACCACTATAAACCACACAATTCTCTGGTAATGTCAATAATTTCGTTTTAATACTCTGTATTAACTCATCGTAATTACCCATTGGTAAATCTGTCCTTCCTATACTCATCCTAAATAATACATCTCCCGATACCACAAAATTGTCCTTCTCGCTATAAAAACTTACACTACCAGGAGAATGCCCCAGAGTATGCAATACAGTCAAAACTTCACCGCCTATTTCATACACATCGCCATCTTCAAACCAAGCACTTGGCACCGGCGGTGTTTTTACAGGTATACCATACATCTGGCCCGTAGCCTCTGCATGTTCTAATAAAAATAAATCGCTCTTATGTAGGCGTAATCCCACGTTAAAATGCGCACAAATATCAGCACACCCAAATACATGGTCTATATGTGCATGTGTCAAAATAATTTCCTTAATTGTAATCTGATTTTGCTCTACAAAAGATAACAACTCTTCGGTTTCATGACGGTCAAAATTCCCTGGATCAACAATCACTCCTTCGCCATTAGCTGCCCACAAAACATAGGTGTTCTCCGAAAACGGATTGAATGTAAATGCTTTTAAATTCATACTGCAAATGTAAGCAATTACAGATGCATTGAAGCCATTATTCCTTTCCTAATAATTTCAAATATTCCGCTAAACTTATGTATTCCCCTCCCATACTCGCCAAATGATCGGTCTTAAATTGGCAATCTATTACCTTAAATCCACCATGTTGAGCCAACCAAATCAAAGCCATTTTAGAGGTGTTAGGACGTTTCGAAAACATACTCTCTCCGCAAAATACATCGCCCGATATTACACCATACAGTCCGCCTACTAACTCATCCCCATCATAAACCTCTATGCTTTTAGCTAATCCCAGCTTGTTTAATTTAGCATAGGCCTTTTTAACCGCATCGGTAATCCAAGTATCCGAACCTTGACCAGCCCTCGGAATCCTTGAGCACTCCTCCATTACCGCCTTAAAATCCTGATTAACCTTTATGGTGTAAGACGTTGTTTTAAGTATACGCTTCATGGAGTTACTTATCTTAATCTTCTCCGGAAATATCACAAAACGTTCCTGCGGAGCAAACCAGGCAATCTCATCTACTCCATCTACTTCTATGGTATCCCATGGAAAAATACCCCATTCATAAGCCAATATTAATCGCTCTACCGATAATTCGCCTCCAACAGCCAATAACGAATCCTCACTAGCTAAACTAGGGTGAGGAAATGAAATCATGTCTTTACTTAAAAAGTAAACCATCTACTGCTTAATATATAGGTTCATGTTTGAGTCTGCTATTTTAAACTCATTCCCATACTTCAAGTATACGTTTCCGTACTGATTTAAGGTATCGGGGAATGAATCCATCCACATATCTCTATTCACATATATAGTGTCAAATTGCAAGAATCGTTCCACCATAGACCAATCTCTAATCAAATCGTCTTCCTTTACAATACTGTAAACCTTATCTGGCCAAACTACACTGTGAATATAGGCATTCCAATAATTTCCAAGTACTGCTATAGGGGCAGTGGGCTTAAGTTCTGCTATAATTTGAGCTTTCGGTTTTAATGTCTTTGGGTATTGATATTTCATTTCCCATACCGACGAGATTGACCCCGAAACTAAACCCGTAAATAATAATATATTCCACCATTTACTAGCCTTAACATCACTTTCCCACAACAGTAAGAACATCATTAATAAACAAAAATAAGGCAAAATAAAATATCTGCGTGGCACTCCTCCTAACAAGGTGAATTTGGTGGAAAGCACAGCAATAAAACAAACTAATACTGATGCTATTAACGTGTATACAAGCGAATTAGCCTTTGATTTTTCGACCAACCTAAATAACACATAACCAACCATTAATAACGACACAAAAGCAAAAATAGACTCCAAATAATTTTTTTGCGTGGCTAAAAATATCTCTTGTAAACTAAGTAGAAACACATTTATTATCTCATGCATGTCTTTAAAAGACGATAAGCCTCCATATTCTACTTGCACCTTCGATTTAAAATAATACAAAACACCACCTATTATAATGGCCGCTAGTATATTTGCAACAATCCAATGAGTGAGTTTATAGGTAATTCTATTATTCCAAGAAAACTGAATAGCCAAACTAAAACAAATAGCCGCAGATGCTATAAAGAATAGAGCAAAATCATTTACCCAAATTGCCAAAAAACTAAAGAAAAAATACAGTATCAAAGCCCCAATTGGCTTCTTATTTTGTAAGGAATAAAGCAGGTAAAAGGCTATGCCAACAAGCGCTATGGAGGTACCGAAAGAGAAATCTACCATATTCATCAATCGCGCATTCGGGAAAAACCACCAAATAGCAAAAAGAGCTTTAGTAGGTGTTTTCTTTAGGAAGCTTGCCCAAGCCAAAAATCCTAGAATGTAAATTCCGTAATGTATAATTGCTTCGGCCCAAAGTACTGGTACACCGGCTAGATAAAGCGGTCTTGCTAAAAGCGGAATCAAATTGCCCATTCTATCTTGACCGTATGCGTAAAAGTCGGTCGGCCAATTAAAGAAATGTATATGTAAAATTGACAGAGCATGATCGCTATTTAACAGCGGGAAATAGGGGTACGAATAAAGCCTGAAAGACCCAATAATACATAGTATTAAAAAGAGGCCCCAACCTATATTCGAAGATGAAAGTTTTGACTGCATAACAGAGTTCGAATGTACAAAACTAATTGGCAAATCTATCAACTCTTAATCTCTATTCTTGACAAGTTTTTACTATTAAATAAAATTACTTACATGCGATTAAAAAATTGCGCTCGCAACCCTAACTTTGCCAAAGTTTGAAACTTTGGCAAAGTTTAGATTATAAAAAAAACTCTTTTCAATGCCTTATTTTTAGATTAACCTAAATAAAATTAATCCATAATCCTCTCCAATTCTTTAAATTTTTATACATAAAAAAAGCGCAAGCTGTTAACTTGCGCTTTGGTATAGTATTAGTTGAAATTATTTCAATGTAATTATGGCAAGTTTATTTACCTTTCTAAGGCTATATACCCCACCAGTGTGAATAGCATATTCCTTTGCTCCTACTTTGGTAGTATTCATAATTGGGAATAAATATTTCTCAGCAGCTAGATCTTTAAAATATTCGTGCGAAACTTTTCCAGATGGAGTAATTTTAGTTATTGCAAATGAAGACTTTTTGTAATTTATTCCTGCATTCGTAAATTGAACAGGCGCTCCTCCATCATATTCTTCATTTATATTCAGATCATTTTTAAATATATATATATTATCGTTGTGCGACGTTATATATATTCCAGCATACGCATATATATTCTTAAAATGCTGCTGTTTAGGCACTTTCACAACCCACAATTCTTCTCCAGCTGCATTCACAGACGCAATATATTCATCGCCATGCACATAATGATACGTATAATGAATATTCCCTTTACTATCAACATATGTAGTTATATAGAAAGTATATTGCTCACCTACTAAATAATAACCTCCATCTTTTCTGCTTATAATTTTACGTGGTTTTAATGAATTCAACCCAACTTCCTTTCCTTTAACCTCAGCTTTATCCATCTTTTTGATGGTACGCTCAGACTCTCCCTCTTTCATCAAATCTTTTGAAAAAGGATATAATTTAGGTTTACCAATAGTCATAGATTTCAAATCGAGACTCATCGCGTAATAGCCAATTAAAATCTTAGCATTTTTCATGAAATACCCCATTATCATAGCTCTACCGTCATCGCCAAACGAGATTAATACATTCTTTAGCCCTTCTCTTTCTAGATTATGCGTCTTAATTTCAGATTTTCCTGTTTTTAAATCAACACGTACAATGGTGAACAACGAGGTTAATTTGTTTTTTTCTAATTTTCCATCATGAAAAAACATATAAAACGCATCATCTTCATATCTATAATCAACTAATTCACCATATACCTTAAATTCAGAACTAGATATAAGATTGATGCCCTTATCTATAAAATTGACAATATATTTTCTATCCTGACTTTCACCTGCTTTTTTCTTATCCTTTTTATCGATAACTGGCGAACATAAAATCGCAAGGTAATCTGTAGAATCTACTGGCAAAACATTAAATTTATTGAAGGTAGAATATTTATAAAATCCCGTAGCGGCCAAATCTCCAGATAATTTTTCTGGAATTTGAATCACATCTAATTCTTCTACGCCAGACTCAATATCTTCTAAATTTACTTTTAAAAATTTGAGAATTTCAACCGTATTTTTCTTGTCGTAATCTGTATATACAATGTATCCATTGCCGTTCCAAGTAAATAACTCTTCATATAC
>DATCKI010000230.1:0-2301 GCA_036562365.1 Bacteroidia bacterium
GTCTATATCGAGTATAGATCTTTACATGAATATGTAATATTAAAACTTCACAAACTTTTTAGAAACTGAAATACCGTTTTGAAGTTTAGCTTTTATAAAATTGTCATTAAGCTAATTCGCAAAAAAAAGGAAGCCTTTCGACTTCCTTTTCCGTTTCGTTTACAGTTGGGGTTGCTTTGTATATCGTAAATACGGCTTAACTTCTTTATGCTCCGCATTGAATATGCCGGCAATTTCTTCGCTCTTTACTGAGTTCGCAACAATTACATCGTTACCTTGCGCCCAGTTTGCTGGTGTTGCTACTGGATATTTATAACTCAATTGCAAGCTGTCGATTACTCGAATAATTTCATCAAAATTACGCCCTGTACTCGCAGGATAGGTAATCATTAATTTGACTTTTTTGTCTGGATCGATGATAAATACACTGCGTACAGTTAATGTAGCATGTGCATTTGGATGTATCATGTCGTATAACTCCGAAACTTTACGATCTGGATCCGCAATAATAGGGAAGTCTACCACACATCCTTGGGTTTCATTTATATCCGAAATCCATGATTTGTGCGATTCTACTCCGTCTACACTTACCGCTAAAACTTTTACGTTACGCTTTGCAAACTCTTCTTTTAATTTAGCTGTTGCACCTAATTCGGTTGTACATACAGGGGTGAAATCTGCAGGATGCGAAAATAATACACCCCAAGAATTACCTAAAAATTCATGAAAGTTAATGGGTCCTAAACTTGTTTCAGCACTGAAATTTGGTGCCTCATCTCCTAAACGAATTGTCATATTTTCCAATTTTTAAATTAATACTCTACTAAGTTGGTGGACTAATCAAAAGTATATAATTATTCTTTACGACGATTCAATAGAATGTTAAAAATTGTAGTGTTTTTGGATGTATTGACGGTATTCTCCTGATACTATGTTTGCTATCCAGTCAGGATTTTGTAAATACCAATCTACTGTGTTTTCTAATCCTTCTTGAACGGTACATGTTGGCGACCAGCCTAATTCTCTTTGAATTTTACTGGAATCTATCGCATAGCGATGATCGTGACCAGGACGGTCTTGCACAAATTGGATTAAGTTTCTGCTCGATTCTGTTCTGCCTAATTTCTTATCGCAGATATCGCATAGGGTATGGATGAGTTCTAAATTACTCATCTCGTTATTTCCACCTATTACGTATGTTTCTCCCTTTTTTCCTGTATGGAAAACCGTATCTATCGCTCTAGCATGATCGGTAACAAATAACCAATCGCGCACGTTTTCGCCGGTTCCATAAATAGGTATAGGTTCTTTATTTATTATACGAAGTATAGCTAATGGAATAAGCTTTTCTGGAAAATGGTTTGGTCCATAATTATTACTACAGTTGGTGATTACCGTAGGTAATTTATAGGTATTTCCATAAGATCTTACCAATTGGTCAGATGCTGCTTTACTAGCAGAATAGGGGCTTTTAGGATCATAGGCGGTTTCTTCAGTAAAGAAGCCCGTTTCGCCTAATGAACCAAATACCTCGTCGGTACTTACGTGGTGAAATAAAACATCCTGTCTGCCTGTCCACGCCTTACGTGCCGCTTCAAGCAGACGGAATGTTCCCATAATATTTGTTTGTATAAATGCTTCAGGACCTTCAATACTTCTGTCGACATGACTTTCAGCGGCAAGATGAATTACTCCATCAATTTCTTGCTCTTGAAAGATTTTATCTAGCAGTTCTTGGTCGCAAATATCGCCTTTAATAAAGGTATAATTTGCAGCATCTTGTATGTCTTTTAAATTCTCTAAATTACCTGCATAGGTAAGTTTATCGAGGTTATAAATTTGATAATTGGGATAGGAATTAACGAATAAGCGTACCACATGAGAGCCAATAAATCCAGCTCCACCCGTAATTAATATTCGTCTATTCTTTTCCATATATTATAAACTCCAATAATCTACGTTGAATTTTCTTCTATAAAGTCCTTTTAAGTCGGCAAATACACCATTCTCATTTAATAAAGATTTGATGTAAGCTTCATCGAAGTTTTTGTATGCATCGTGAGAAACTGCTAAGATAACGGCATCATAAGTTCCTTCTGCTTTATCAGAAAGCATGAATTTGTACTCATGGTTGAATTCATCTTTATCAGCCATAGGATCTATAGCTTCCACTTTTACTCCGTATGACTGGAATTCTTGAATTACATCAATCACTTTTGAGTTACGGATATCGGTTACATTTTCTTTAAAAGTAACCCCCATGATTAGCACTCTAGCTTGTTTAAGAGCAACGTCTTTCGC
>DATCKI010000009.1:0-7502 GCA_036562365.1 Bacteroidia bacterium
AATTAACTAACATAGATGATGAAAAAAATGAATTTGTTCCCAAGTAGGAATCAGTTACTCTTTGTGTTTCTTTTTATTTTTAGCTCTTTAGGAGTTTTAAGGGCGCAATTACCCAATGCATGTGTCCCAGATATCTGGTATAACGATGATGAGTATATTACAAATGTGTCTTTCAATACAATAAACAATTCTTCTTCTTACATTAATTCAAATTCGTATGTAGATTATACCGGTATTTCAACAAATGTTACTCAAGGAAGTCAATACACTTTATCAGTTTCTATCTATTCTGAATATGGTGATGATATGTTATATGCATATTTCGATTGGAATGGAAATGGAGTTTTAAATGATGCTGGTGAAGTATATCAACTAACTGGAGGATCGGGGTCTGGTAACTTAACTTATACGCAAAATATAATAATTCCTAATACAAGTGTTACGGGGCCTATAAGAATGCGTGTAATTGTATCATATGATGATTATAATTATAATGGACCATGTTATGATGCACTATATGGCGAAGTGGAAGACTACACCGTGAATATAGTTTCAAGTACTAATTGTGTTGCGCCAGTATCAGGTGGTACAGTAGTTGCAGAAACAGAAACTTGTATTGGAATGAATTTTAATTTGTTTGCTACAGGTGCAAGTAATGGTGTTGGTATAGATTATCAATGGCAAACATCAACTACAGGAGCAGCTCCTTGGACTGATATTCCTGGTGCTACGTCGGTTAATGCAACAACTTCACAAAACGTTGGAAATTATTACAGACTTAGAACCGTATGTACTTTAGCTAACGATACCGCTTATTCAAATATTACATTTATAGATGCTGTTAACTGTTATTTAATGGGTAGTACAACTTCTGTAAATGGTTGTTCTGGTGTGATTTTTGACAGTGGTGGTCCAAATGGCCCCTATGATAATTACGAAAACTTTAATTTAGTAATTACGCCTAATCCAGGCAATTATGCTACGCTTACTTTTACAGAGTTTGATGTAGAAGAAGATTATGATTATTTATATATTTATGATGGAACAAATATTCCAGCTAATTTAATCGATGAATTTAGTGGTTCTAATGCGCCAACTTATATTGTTGCCACCAACGATAGTGGTATTTTAAGTCTACGATTTTCGTCTGATGTACTATATGTATATAATGGATTTAGAGCTGTTATAGGTTGTGTTCCAATGCCAGCTGAAGATATTGCTATTGTTTCAATTGATAATCCTAAACTTTCAGCATGTTCTTTTGGAAATAGTATTGAATTAACTATTAAAAATAATGGAACGGACACTTTAGTTACAGCAGAATTTATAGTTAATACTGCAGGTATGGTTCAAAATGTTAGTTGGACTGGTTCTCTACCACCTTTCCAAACTCAACAAATAATCTTGCCAGGTAACTTTTTCTTTAATGATGGGGACTCGCTTTATATTGAGGCCACTTTACCAAATGGAGTTGTTGACCCAACACCTGCAAATAATTTTAAAGGAACCAGACATTATTTAGCTTTACAAGGTGTTTATAAAATTGGTTATGGAGTTACAAACTCCGATACTATTGCAACAATTCCACTTGCTATTGAGCGCTTAGAACAACGTGGAATTTGTGGTGATGTGTTTTTCGATATTGAGCCAGGAACTTATACAGATCGTTATATAATTAATCAATATAATGGTTGGAATTCTGGAGATAAAGTAATATTCCGTTCTGAAACTCAAAATGCGAATGATGTTATTTTACAAGCTACTGCATCTTCATCGTCAACGAATTATGTGTTCCGAATTAATGGTGCCGATGGTATAGGATTCCAACATGTAACACTTAAATCTGGTGGTACTTCTTATAGAAATATCATTGATATTACTAATGGTGCTCATGAGTTCTATGCTGATAATTGTAAATTTATTGGAGACTCTTCTACTTCTTCTTTATCTAATAATAACGATTTAGCATTAATTAAATCGTCTGGAAATACTATTGATAATGCTAGTGTTATTACGAATAACGAATTTATTGGTGGTAGTCGTGCAATTTACTTTAATTCAAATAGTACAGGATTCGAATCTGGACATCAAATTTCTAATAATAGCTTCTATAAATACTTCCATTATGGAGTAACTTTAGAGAAAGCTGTAGATCCAGTAATTAGCCAAAACACTTTTGAAAATAAAGTTTCTACTAATACATCGGCTGTTGCGGCAATTTATGTAAGTGGTAACTCTAGTGCCGGATTAATAGATGCGAATAAAATTATTACTCGTAATCCAGGTTCTGGTATATCGCTCAGTAATGTAAAAGGTTCAGTAAATCCGTTTACTGTTACCAATAACTTTATTTATGTAGTTGATACTACAACTGCAAATGGAGTATCTGGTATTCGTCTTGAAAATTCTAATTCAAGCTATATTTTAATTGCAAATAATAGTATTTCAATCGAAAATAAATTAACTGCAAATGCGGGTATCTTAGTAACAGATGGATTAAATGTGACTTTATTAAACAACAATATAGGTAGCTTTAAAGCGGCTCCAGCTATACGTGTTGATAAAGCATATTCTTTAGTTACATCGAATAATAACAATATCTATTCTGCAGCAGGAACGCATTCAACCTATGCAGGTACAAGCTTTAATAATTTAGCAGCATGGGTTGCAGCTACGAATCAAGATGCAGCATCTGTTTCTGTGAATCCAGGATTTAATGGTACCGATTTACATACTTGTGTTATCGACTTAAATGCGGCTGGTGCTCCAATAGCAAACTTAAGTGTAGATATTGACGGTGAAGTAAGAGGTACAAATCCAGACATTGGAGCTGATGAATTCATGGGCGATGTAAGTGAATTAATTGGAGAAGATGAATATTTAATCTGTGCAAATTCTAGTGTAACTTTAGGTAATGCTCCTATTAATGGCGTAAGTTATTCTTGGGCTAGTGGCGAAACAACTTCAGAGATTACAGTTAATACTCCAGGTCAATACATAGTTACAGCAACTACTGCTTGTGGTACCTTTATCGATACAGTTTTAGTAAATATCAAACCTGCAACAGTAGCCGATTTCTCTATTGCAAATGGTGTAGGTTTAGCTGTTTCTTTAGCTAATAACAGTACCAATGCATTAGGATATTCATGGGATTTTGGTGATGGAAATTCTTCAACAGAATTTGAACCAACACATATTTATACTCAAGGCGGAAATTATGTTATTCAATTAACTGTTTACGGAGAATGTGATACAGTAACTACTACACAAGTTTATAATGCAGAAGCATTATCAACAGAAGATGTGGTTAATATAGGAGTTAAATTATTCCCTAACCCAGCAACAGAAAATGTTACCTTAACTTTTGATGCAGATTTATCAAATGCAACAATGAGAGTTTATGATGTAACTGGAAAAGTAGTATATGTTACTTCGACAGAAAGTGCAATGAATACAATAGTAATACCAGTTTCTAATTTGAATACAGGTATTTATACAATTCAAATGACTTCAAAAGAAGTGAATCATTCATTGAAGTTTGTGAAGAAGTAATTCAATAAAATAGAAATTGAAAAGGGGAGTCAGAATGATTCCCCTTTTTTATTTTGTAATGCTTTAAAAATCAGTGAATCGTGGTGATGCGTGAAAACTTTTACAAAAAATAACCGATATTTTATGCACTTCACTATTAATTCTATTATTTTTGAGCCATAATTTTCGCAATAATGAATTTACACGAATATCAAGGAAAAGAAATATTGGCCAAATATGGCGTAAGAGTTCAAAGTGGTATCGTAGCTGATACTGTTGAAGGTGCTGTGAAAGCAGCTGAAGAGATAGCTGCTCGTACAGGTTCAAGCTGGTGTGTGGTTAAGTCACAAATTCATGCTGGTGGCCGTGGTAAAGGTAAAATCGAAGGCTCAGAACAACGTGGTGTTCAAGTAGCTAAAAATGCTCAAGAAGCGGGCGTTATTGCTGGAAATATCTTAGGTAAAAAATTAATTACCCTGCAAACTGGTGCTGAAGGTAAAATAGTAAATAAAGTTTTCGTTGCTGAAGATGCTTACTATCCTGGTGCTGAAGAACCTAAAGAATTCTATATGAGTATTCTTTTAGATCGTGGTACTGGTCGTAACATTATTATGTATTCTACTGAAGGTGGTATGAACATTGAAGAAGTAGCTGAGCAAACACCTCACTTAATCTTCAAAGAAGAAATCGATCCTGCAGTTGGTCTTCAAGCTTTCCAAGCTCGTAAAGTAGCTTTCAACCTTGGTTGTTCTGGAGAAGCTTTTAAAGAAATGGTGAAATTCGTTACTGCTCTTTACAAAGCATACGAAGAAACCGATTCTAGCATGTTCGAAATTAACCCAGTTCTTAAAACTTCTGACAATAAAATTTTAGCTGTTGATGCTAAAGTAACTCTTGACGAAAATGCACTTTATCGTCACCCTGATTTAGCAGCACTTCGCGATGAGTCTGAAGAAGATCCTGCTGAAGTAGAAGCTGGTAAATTTAACCTTAACTACGTTAAATTAGATGGTAACGTAGGTTGTATGGTTAACGGTGCTGGTCTTGCTATGGCTACTATGGACATGATTAAACTTAGTGGCGGCGAGCCTGCAAACTTCCTTGATGTAGGTGGTACTGCCGACGCTAAACGTGTTGAAGAAGCTTTCCGTATCATCCTTAAAGATCCTAATGTTAAAGCTATCCTTGTAAATATTTTCGGTGGTATCGTTCGTTGCGACCGCGTTGCTCAAGGTGTAGTTGACGCTTATAAATCTATTGGTGAAATTAATGTCCCTATCATCGTACGTCTTCAAGGTACTAACGCCGAAGAAGCAAAGAAAATTATCGATGAATCTGGGCTTAAAGTTGCTTCTGCTATCGCTCTTTCTGAAGCTGCTGAAAGAGTTAAAGAAGCTTTACAAGCTTAATTTTACACAAATTATTTTTTTTAAAGGGCCTACTTTTAGGCCCTTTTTTTATTTTTACACTATGCGTAATTGCCTAATCCTTTTCTTTTCTATTTCCTTGCTGCTCTCATGCGGTAATGGAGAAAATTCCCCTAGAATTAATCTCTTCTCTATTCAAGATGATGTTAATCTTGGAAGTCAAATGCGCGACCAAATTCTTGCAAATTCTCATGAATACAAAGTGTGGGATAGAAATAAACACCCTGAGGCTTATAGTGTATTAGATTCTATTCTTGCGGCTATCATTCATTCTAATACCCTCCATAATCAAGAAGCTTTCAACTGGGAACTCTATATTATCGAAGACCCTAATGTCCAAAATGCATTTGCTCTTCCTGGTGGATTTATCTTTGTTTATACTGGACTAGTTAAGGAAATGAAATCGCTCGATGAACTTGCAGGTGTCCTCGCGCATGAAATTGCACACGTCGATTTGCGCCACTCAACTCAAGCCCTTACCCGCGATTATGGAGTCTCTTTCCTCTTAAACCTAATTTTTGGTGAAGATAATGAACTCATTTCTCGCGTTGTTGGGTCTATGCTAAGCCTCGATTATAGTCGTGATAACGAACTTGAAGCCGACCGTAAAGCAGTAGATTATCTCTGTAATTCGAATTACAATCCCCAAGGTATTGCCGAATTCTTCTCTAGAAATATTGAAGATGATACCGAACTCGATATTCCTGAATTTATTTCAACACACCCTAATTCTGCCCATAGAGTTGAACAAGTTCAAAATATTTTAAAAGGAAAAGATTGCAGTGCTGGTGCCGAATCAAACATATCTTTTAAAACCATTAAGTCTTATTTCAAGTAATTCTCCTGCTTTTCTACTACCTTTGCACCCGCAATTAATGTTATTATGGAAAGTTTAAATCTGGAATCTTTTTCACCTAAAGAATATATCCTCATCAAAGGCGCTCGTGTACACAATTTGCGCAATATCGATGTGGTGATTCCTAAAAATAAACTTACCGTAATTACAGGACTTTCAGGTTCAGGTAAATCATCTTTAGCTTTTGAAACACTTTATGCCGAAGGACAAAGACGCTACGTGGAAAGTCTGAGCGCTTATGCCCGTCAGTTTCTTGGTAAACTAGATAAACCCGAAGTTGATTGGATACAAGGTATAGCACCTGCTATAGCTATTCAACAAAAAGTAAATACTCGTAACCCTAGAAGTACTGTGGGTATTAGTACCGAGATTTACGATTATCTTAAATTATTTTTTGCCCGTGTGGGTACTACCTATTCACCTATCTCAGGTGTAGAAGTTCGAAAAAATAATCCAGAAGATGTTTGGAATGCCATTGCTGCTTTTCCTGAAGGAACTAAATTAGCCATTGCTGCTCCACTTATTTTAAAGGCTGAACGTTCTCTTCAAAAACAATTAGAAATTCTTACGCAACAAGGGTATAGTCGACTTATTGTAAATAACGAAATACTGCGTATCGAAGATATAGACCCGAAAAAATTATCTGTCAATAAAGATTCTATCGATATACTCATTGATCGAATTTCGGCTTCGGCTGAAGATTCTCTTCGTGCACGTGTGGCTGATGGAATTGAAACTGCTTTTTACGAAGGTCAAGGAACTTGCTATTTGTACGATTATTCATCTAACCCACCAAAGAAAATTGAATTTAATAATAGGTTCGAAGCTGATGGAATGCAGTTTGAGGTTCCAACTATCAATCTATTTTCTTTTAATAATCCTTACGGTGCTTGTAAAACTTGTGAAGGATTTGGATGGGTACTGGGCATAGATGAAGATCTTGTTGTTCCTGATAAATCACTTTCAGTTTATGAGGGAGCAATTGCATGCTGGAAAGGCGATAAATTGAGTGAATGGAAAGATGGATTTATTAAATCTGCCGCAGAATTCGATTTTCCAATTCATAGATCCTATGCGGAATTATCTGACGAGCAAAAAGATTTATTATGGAATGGAAATAAGAAAGTTAAGGGTATAAATGAATTCTTCAACTTTGTAGAATCTCAGTCTTTCAAAATTCAATATAGAGTACTTTATTCTCGTTTCCGAGGAAGAACGGTGTGTCCAGATTGTAGAGGAACCCGTTTACGTAAAGATGCCTCTTATGTAAAAGTAGCAGGCAAATCTATTTCAGACATTGTATTGATGCAGGTTGAAGATGCTTTGGAATTCATCAAATCAATTGAACTTACACCTACACAAGCTGAAATAGCTAAACGTTTATTAGTCGAAATTCAAAACCGCCTACAATATCTATGCGATGTTGGTTTGGGGTATTTGACTTTAAATCGTAGAAGTAACTCCTTAAGTGGTGGAGAAAGTCAACGTATACATCTTGCTACATCATTAGGAAGTGCATTGGTGGGAAGTATGTATATACTTGATGAACCTAGTATTGGTCTTCACTCAAAGGATACAGAACGACTAATTGAAGTAGTTAAAAAATTACGCGATTTAGGAAATACGGTAATTATAGTTGAACACGACGAAGATGTAATGAAGGCCGCTGATCATATTATTGATATTGG
>DATCKI010000010.1:0-5012 GCA_036562365.1 Bacteroidia bacterium
ATCATTAGGAAGTGCATTGGTGGGAAGTATGTATATACTTGATGAACCTAGTATTGGTCTTCACTCAAAGGATACAGAACGACTAATTGAAGTAGTTAAAAAATTGCGCGATTTAGGAAATACGGTAATTATAGTTGAACACGACGAAGATGTAATGAAGGCCGCTGATCATATTATTGATATTGGTCCGCTTGCAGGTCGTTTAGGTGGTGAAGTTGTGTTTTCAGGAACGAGAGATGAATTACTAAAATCGGACGAAAGTTATACGGGAAAATATTTAAGTGGTAAGCTTAAAATTGATGTGCCAGAAACACGTCGTAAATGGAAAGACGCTATTATAGTGAAAGGTGCACGCGAAAACAACTTGAAAAATGTGGATGTGAAAATTCCATTAGGTTGTTTAGTAGCAGTGACGGGGGTGAGTGGATCTGGAAAAACCACCTTAATTAAGCAAGTTTTTTACCCAGCCTTAATGAAGCATTTGGGTGGTTATAGTGATAAATCTGGTAGTTTTGAAAATTTATCTGGAAGCTTAAAAGCGGTACAAGCTGTTGAATTAGTGGACCAAAATCCGATAGGAAAATCGTCTCGTTCTAACCCAGTTACCTATTTAAAAGCTTTTGATGATATTCGTAACTTGTATGCATCATTACCAATGGCAAAGCATGGTGGATTAAAACCGGCTTCATTCTCGTTTAATGTGGCAGGCGGACGATGTGATGCGTGCGAAGGAGAAGGCTTTATTACCGTTGAAATGCAGTTTATGGCCGATGTAATTCTACCGTGCGAAAACTGTAAAGGAAAACGATTTAAAGAAGAGGTTTTAGAAGTTCAGTATAGAGAAAAATCAATTTCGGATATACTGGATATGACTATAGATGAGGCAATAGATTTCTTTGAACAAGACGAAAAACATGGTAAGAAAATAGCCGAAAAAATCCGTCCATTGCAGAATGTTGGATTAGGATATATTAAACTAGGGCAATCGAGTTCAACTTTGTCTGGTGGAGAAGCACAACGTGTGAAATTGGCTTATTTCTTAAG
Source organism: Bacteroidia bacterium (assembly GCA_036562365.1). GTDB lineage: Bacteria > Bacteroidota > Bacteroidia > CAIKAF01 > CAIKAF01 > JACVCJ01. The sequence goes on from DATCKI010000010.1 coordinate 1,045, forward strand.
TAAAGGAAATACATCTGGAAATACCTTATTCATCTTCGATGAACCTACTACTGGTTTGCATTTCCACGATATTCATAACTTAATGAAAGCATTCCATTCATTAATAGAACAAGGACATAGCATAATTGTAATAGAACACAATTTAGATGTAGTAAAATGTGCCGACTGGATTATTGATATGGGACCAGAAGGAGGTAATGCTGGAGGAACAGTTGTATTTGAAGGAACTCCAGAAGAAATGATTGCTTCAAAATCAAAATCTTATACTGCAAAATTCTTAGCAGAAAAACTTTAATTTTCGAATAAAAATGCTAATTTCATAGCATGCAAATTCGAAATGAAAGTTATTGGAAAAGGGAAGGAGCAATGCTTATTCCGCTTATAGTTTCTTTCTTTTTTCTAATATATAAGAATTTAATGCTACGCATTGGAATGTATAAATCTGATGTGTATTCATTTTATCAAGAAGCTAATGATTGGCTAATTGATAAGCCTTTGTATTTCGAAAATACTTTTGGTTTTGTATTCCAACATCATACCTATTACTTAATTCCTGCTTTAGCCCCATTTACGCAAATATTTGGAATTAATGGACTTTTTGTAGCTCAATGGATATTATTACTATTGGCTTGTAGAGAGTGGATTTTAAGTGTAGATTTAGATTTTAGATTTACTCGTGGAATAGGTTTAACTATTTTAATTTTTGGTCCACTTGGCTTCTATTTATGGGATAATATTACTTATGGATGGCATTTAGAATCTTTAGCCTTCCCGCTTTCTATTTGGGCCGCGGCTTTACTGTATAATAAGAAAAATAAATCGGCTTTTGGGGTTTTATTCTTACTCTGTTTAGTGCGAGAAGAATGTGCTTTGCAAGCGGCTGCTATTTATTCTATGTTCCAAGTTTTAAGGTATTTTACTTTTAAAATTAAACGTAGAGAATTAGTCCGAAATGTATTACTTGCGTATGGAGTTGGTATATTGATTTTCCTTGTAAATTTAGCTGTATTGCGTTGGGGTAAAGGCGATTTGCGCTTTTCTCAATCAGCAAATGGGTGGGATTCATTACTGAACGATAAACAATATGGTGCCACTTATATTTGGACTATAGTAAAATATAGCATAGCTATTTTAGGTTCTGTACCTTTCTTTTTGCTAGTTTTTAGAAATATTCCAAAGAAATTTTTTACTCTTTATTTGTTTGTACTTCCAGCATTTGTATTGGGCTTTATTGCAGGCTTATATTATTATCCACAGGAATCATTCTCAGTAGTTTGGGCTCCGCGTTTATATTTTACATCTTCATTAATTTTAATAGCTACTCTTTTTATTTTAGGAGAGTATAGATTGAGAATGAAACACGCTAAAGTCCGCTTGGCTTTGCTTTTTATATTCCAATTTATGATTCTTTATATGCCAACTTTTAATAGGTATTATAATCCTGTATTCTTTACAAGAATAGCTTTTGGAAAAGAAGTTAGTCCTGAACATACACAGATGCTAAAAGACTTAAAATTAGTTTCTGATTGTATGAACGAAAGGCAAACCGTAGTTGTGGATGAATTCTTAGCTTTTGCGTTTGAAAAGCACGACTTTATACTCACCGATAAATTTGTTACTTCCTATATACATCAGCCAGAAGTTGCGGTTTTAAGAACTAGAGAGGTTTTCGATAAATTTAAGTATTTCGAAGCAGTCGATTCTGTTTCATTCCCTCAATTAAAAGTGTATTTCGCTCAAGAAAACCATCCGCTTAAACAAAAAATTAGCGAGTGTGCCCTAATGCGCCCAAATAACTAGAATTGCTGATGTAGTTTTACATCGTGATTAAGTTGTTTCATAAAATTCCGCTTTTACGATTGTTGTTATTTTTTGTACTAGGAATTTTAGGACATGATTATTTTGTTGGGTTGTCAATTGGTCTGTTAGGACCGATCGTTTTGGGCGCAATAGGTGGAGTTGCACTCGAAATGTACAATCGGAACTCGAGATTCTTCGGAATCTTGGTTCCGATTCTTTTTATAAGTCTGGGTTATACCTATTCTCTGTTTTTCTATTCGAAGTTTCAATGGATTAATTCTTTTCAATCTAATCCTAAATTATTCGCCGTTCAACTTATTGAAAGTCCTGTTGTTAAAGAAAAAAGCGTTAAAGTATTCGCTAAAATTATTCAAGCTCACTCCTATTTTCATTGTGGAACTGGCATACTTTATTTCGAAAAAGATTCGCTAAGTATGAGCTTAAAGCCAGGACATATATTAGTAGTACGCTCCGAAATAACTCCATTCTCGAAGCCTAAAAATGAGTATGAATTTAATATACGCGACTATCGATTTAAAAAGGGGGTTTTACTAACAGGTTTTGTGCCAGCACGCGATTGGAAATACATTGGTAAAATTGAAACACCTTTTCTAGATTGGCGTAATGCCCTATTAATGCGTATTAGTAGAATATTTAAAAATCAAGAATATGCCGATGTGGCTCATGCCTTAGTTTTTGGATACGAAGAAGCTATAGATGAAGAAATAAAATCGGCCTTTCAACAATCTGGAATTATACATGTTTTGGCCGTTTCTGGTATGCATGTAAGTTTAATTTGGTTAATACTATCCAAAGTGTTTTTCTTCTTGAAAAAAGATTTCAAACAAAAGCTAATTAAAATGATTCTCATTTTAATCTTACTTTGGCTTTATGCTGCCATAACAGGCTTTTCGCCATCTATACTTCGCTCTACCGTTATGTTCTCTTTCCTTTCATGGGCAAAGCTTAGAAACAAAGGAAAAAATACCTGGAATTTACTCTGTGCTTCTGCCTTTTTTATGCTTCTGCTTTCACCGTCTTTTGTTTACGATGCAGGGTTTTGGTTGTCGTTCTTAGCTGTTGTCGGAATTATGTTGTACGGCCCATTGCTTCATATCAAACTTGAAAATTATTCAAGGTTAAAAAGATCTATATACGAACTTTTGTTAATTACGATTATCGCTCAAGTTTTTACCATGTTTTATTCCGTAACTATGTTTGGATCTTTTCCCAATTGGTTTCTTTTGAATAATATTATTGCAGTTCCTTTAAGTAGTTTGACTTTAATAGAAGGTTTAATCTATCTAACTTTGGCCGATATCCCATATCTAGGAGAAATACTTGGAATGGGCTTCGAACTATTGGTTAAGGCTATGGTGGTTTCGGCTCATTATTTTCAGAAATTACCTTATTCTTATTCGTCGGGAATACCATTTACAACTACCCAAATGTTCCTTTCTTATATTAGTTTGGGAATTATTACCTACGCTATTTTGAAAAATAAAATCAAGGTTCTGGTTTATCTTCCAGCTCTGATTTTAGGTATAGCAGGAATTAGCTTTCATCACTTAAACAAAAGAAATGATATTCAAGAAATAGTTTTCTATTCCATTAAAAATGCAACTTATGTGGAATACATTGAAAACTCTTCGGTTCTGGAATTGAAGTCTATTAATATGAGCGATTATTCCAAAGAATTTTCTGTTTTACCGTTTAAAAGAGCTCTTTTTTTTGAAACGAAAAGCTATAATATTCCTAAATCGAATTTAATTGAAACTAAATTGGGAAATATGGTTTTTATAGAGGATTATAGGTTATTTAAAAGTATAGAAAATGAAAGTATTGATTTTTGGAATATTTGCGGAAAAATTAGGCCACCTACTAAAGAGTTTATTCCACCTAAAATGATTGTTTTGCATGGAAATGTACCCAAATATTTACGTAGTAAATGGTTTGAATTTGCCGCTGAAAATAATGTTTATTTGTATGATATAGAGGAAAGAGGCATGTTACGACTAAAGTTGTAAAACTTGCAACTTAGGTTTAAAATTTTCACCTTTGAATCATGATTAAGCCTCTATTCCTTAGTATTTGTTTTATACTTCTCAATCTTATTAGCCATGCGCAATTTAATGGTTGGGGTGTGTATGATAGTACCAATTCACCCT
>DATCKI010000014.1:0-3001 GCA_036562365.1 Bacteroidia bacterium
GAGGCTTTCTTGGCTTTTGCGCTCGACTTAAACCTCGCTACTGCTATACCTTTCTTTTTTGAAAAGGCCGTGCGCTTTATAAAATCTTCTATTCTAGTACACTGCACCTGAGTTCCTATTGCCTCTATAACCATTATTTCCCCATCCTTTTTTAATATCAATCCAGCATGTGTAAACAAATATCCATCCTTTGATGGTGTTACTTTCGCTATGCTCTCGCACAACGACCCACAGTTTAATTCCTGAAATATAATGTCGCCTTGATGCAATTTCTCAATTGGAAGCTGACTAAACCCCAAGAAAACACTATTTATGAATACGAAATATGTAAATACGAGCCTTTTGAACATAAAAATGAGCTTTAGGGTGTAAAATTGTTGAAAAAGAGTGAATAAAAGCCCAAATGAAAATAATAAATTTGTGCGATGGCAAAAACTGGAGCAAAATCGGCGTCTGAAACACCTTTGATGAAACAATACAATGGTATTAAAGCTAAATACCCAGATGCTGTATTATTATTTAGAGTTGGTGACTTTTACGAAACTTTTGGAGAAGATGCAGTACGTGCACATAAAGTGCTTGGCATTACTTTAACCAAAAGAGCAAATGGCTCTGCCTCTGAAATTGAATTAGCAGGATTCCCTTATCACTCCCTTGAAACCTATTTACCTAAATTGGTAAGAGCAGGATTCAGAGTCGCTATTTGCGAACAATTAGAAGATCCCAAAACCGTAAAAACCATCGTTAAACGCGACGTTACAGAACTAGTAACCCCAGGTGTTGCCTTTAGCGATAATGTACTCGACCACCAATCTAATAATTGGCTTTGTTCTATACACCAAGAAAATAAAGATACCTTTGGTATTGCTTTCTTAGACGTTTCTACCGGAGAATTCTTAACAGGTGAAGGAAGCAAAACTTATATCCAAAAATTGCTTCTGAACTTCCAACCTTCCGAAGTTATCTATTGCAAAGGTAGTAGCACTAAAAAAGACTTCGAACTCGAAGAAAAATTCTATACTTTCCCGCTTGAAGCTTGGATTTTTGAATACGATTTTAGCTACGATACTCTATTAAACCAACTCCAAACCACTTCCTTAAAAGGTTATGGTATTGAAGGTTTTAAAGCAGCTATTATATCTGCTGGGGCCGTTCTTCACTATTTGAAAGAAACCCGTCACGACAAACCCGCACATATACACACTATTAGTCGATTAGACCAAGACGAATACGTTTGGATGGATCCATTCACTATTCGTAACTTGGAATTAATCAATAACCAAAGCGACCAACAAGCAACCCTGTTCTCTGTAATTAATAAAACCCTTACTCCTCCAGGTGCACGTCTCCTTAAAAGAAAAATTTTACTCCCTTACAGAGATAAAAACAAAATCAATAACAAACTCGATGCAGTTGAATTCTTAATTAACTCTCGAGAAATACGCGAAAAACTTCAAGAATTTTTGCCCCTAGTTGGCGACCCTGAACGTCTATCTGCTAAAATAGCAACCGGACGTATCAATCCACGCGAACTTACCCAACTAACTCGTTCACTCGAGGCTATTACTGAAATAAAAAACATCTGCGGCTCGCTCGAAAATGCCGAATTTAAAGGCCTTTCAGACCGCTTAAACCCTTGCCAAACTGCCCTTGACCGCCTGAAAAATACCTTAGACCCTGATGCTCCTGCTCAAACCTCTAAAGGTAACATCATTAAGCCTGGAGTTAATGCCGAATTAGATTCTTACCGCGAAATCTCTATGAACGGTAAAGAACTACTTCAAAAAATGCAATTAAGAGAAATTGAAGCCACAGGTATTCCTTCGCTAAAAATCACTTTTAATAACGTTTTTGGTTACTATATAGAAGTAACTAACTCACATAAAAACAAAGTTCCAGAAACTTGGATTCGTAAACAAACTCTTGTAAATGCTGAACGTTACATCACTCCAGAACTAAAAGAATACGAAGAGAAAATCTTAGGCGCTCAAGATAAAATTCAAGCACTCGAACTTAAACTCTATACCGATCTAGTTCAATCTCTCATTGAATATATTCCTGCATTCCAGTTAAATGCACTCCAAATTGGCGAAATTGACTGTCTAATGTCTTTTGCCGAGGTGGCTATTCAAAGAAATTACCAAAAACCTCACGTAAACGATAGTCTCGAAATTCAAATCACTGAAGGACGACACCCTATCATTGAAACTCGTTTAGCACAAGGCGAATCCTATATCCCTAACTCTATTTTCTTAAATGATTCTACCCAACAAATCATTATGATTACGGGGCCAAATATGAGTGGTAAATCAGCATTACTTCGCCAAACTGCTTTAATTGTATTGATGGCTCAAATGGGATGTTATGTGCCTGCACAAGCTGCCGAAATTGGCCTAGTAGATAAAATCTTTACCCGAGTTGGTGCAAACGATAACCTAGCCGCCGGCGAAAGTACCTTTATGGTCGAAATGAACGAAACAGCTGGTATCCTCAATAATATCAGTGAAAGAAGTTTAATCCTTCTCGACGAAATTGGTCGTGGTACTAGTACTTACGACGGAATCTCTATCGCTTGGGCTATTGCAGAATTTTTACACGAACACCCTAAATACAAACCTAAAACCCTATTCGCAACCCACTACCACGAACTAAACGAAATGGCTCAAAGTTTCGATCGAATTAAAAATTACCACGTTTCTATTAAGGAATCTGGTAATAAAATCATTTTCTTACGTAAACTTGAAGCTGGTGGAAGCGAACATAGTTTCGGTATTCACGTTGCCGAATTAGCTGGTATGCCACCAAAAGTACTTAAACGTGCTCAAAAAATGCTTACTGAACTAGAAAGTAAAAGAGCTCAAGGCGAACCTGTATCCATCACCCCAAGCAAAAATACCGAAGACGGATTACAATTGTCTTTCTTCCAATTAAATGATCCCGTTCTTGAAAATATACGCGAACAATTAATCCATATCGATATCGATACCTTAACTCCTGTTGA